>JAHDIL010000241.1 GCA_020630835.1 Verrucomicrobiota bacterium | reverse complement strand
GCACAGCTGCAGCGGATGGCAGCCTATTAGAGAGAACGTATTTTGACATTCCTAAACGCAACCACATTCCCATGGTCTTGAAGAGCGATATGCCCTTTGTCGAATTTACCAAATTTGGGGAATTTCTTAAACTTACTCGCCGCTACCTTGGCATCCCAATCAGCAGAACCCTTCACGTATTCGACCATCTTGACCCCGTTCAGATAGTGTGTGCATTTCTCTTTTGTGATAACAAGTCGCAGAGTGTTCCACTCGCCCCAGGGCTTGATAGCTTTTTTCTCTGAGGGATAAAGAGCATACATATGGGCGGTCTTGTTCTTTTCTTTCACATAGGTCGCATCATCAAGGATCTGAGCTTCAGGCCCCGTCATCCACGGGGTGGCCTCAGACTCTTGGACATGAAACATTAAGCCGCTATTGCCCTTATAAGATATCTTAAAATCAAGAGTGAGGTCAAACTCGCCAAACTGCTCCTTTGTAACGATATCACCGCCCCCTTTTTCAGTGAGAACAAAATAGCCATCCTCTACTTTCCACAGCTCGCTCAAGCTATCCGCGCGATAGTTTTTCCACTGATCTAGCGACGAGCCATCAAAAAGAAGCTTCCATCCTTCAGCTTTTTCCTCATCCGACAGCCGATTGGGCGTTTCTGCTTGCAAGCTTATCGGCGAAAAAGCGAGAGAGAAAATAGCGAGAACTTTACTAAGGGTGGACTTCATATAGAAGTATCTAGACAGCGACACTTGGGAAAAACAACCAAAAAGGGAAGCTCTCCCGCACCGTCATCGCGCCCTTTCGCATAGTCTGCACCGATCTACCCTTATCGCATGAGGCTTATATTCCCCATTCTTTTTTGCATCTCGGTGGCTTTCGGTTCTCTTCGCGTCTCGTGCGCTGAAACGAAACAGGCAACGTCCCCGAAACATTTAATCTTCATCATGGCCGATGACCTTGGCTGGGGACAACTGTCTGGCGCAGGCCATTCTGAGATCCGCACACCTCATCTGGATGCAATGGCGGCAAACGGACTCAATTTTCGACGCTTTTACTCAGGAGGCGCGACCTGCTCCCCGACACGCGCCACCTTTCTCACCGGCAGGTATAACGATCGGACTGGCGTGCAAGCCCACGGCTTCCCCCTGCGCCTGCAGGAGAAGACAATCGCAAAAGCGCTTTCAGAGTCAGGATTTCATGTCGCACACTTTGGCAAATGGCATTTAAACGGCCTTCGTGGACCGGGAGTTCCCCTGCTAGCCTCGGATACCCACACCCCTGGCGCATTCGGTTTTGACCACTGGGTCACCACCTCAAACTACTACGATCTGGACCCCATTATCAGCCAGCAGGGTGAAGTTGTGCAGTGGCAGGGCGACTCATCAGAAGCGACCGTTGAGGCAGCGCTTGCTCACCTGGAAACGCAACATCAAAGCGGTCCTACCTGCACGCTCATTTGGTTCGGCACGCCTCACTCCCCCATGATCGCGCTCGAAAAGGATCGAGCGCAATTCGATCACCTTCCTGACAAAGAGCAGCATCAATACGGAGAAATCCTAGCCATGGACCGCAGTATTGGAGCCGTGCGGGCGTCCCTTCGTGAATGGGGAATCGAGGAGGAAACATTCCTATTTTTCTGCAGTGATAACGGTGGACTCAAGGGGTTTGGGGAGGAAACAAACGGCGGACTTCGGGGCTTTAAAGGTAGTCTTGACGAAGGCGGAGTGCGCATCCCGGCGATTGCTGAATGGCCAGGGCAGATAGCAGCAGGCGGCACCACTGATCGGGTAAGCTCCACCGTCGACATCGGAGCGACGCTGCAAGACTGGTATGCGATCGACGAGTCAAAATTGCTGCCGCAAGACGGCCATTCCCTGTTGCCCGCATTGGCTGACCCGTCCTCGCAGCGCGTGTCACCACTCTATTTCAGACAAACTGGTAAAGGGGCACTGGTGACTCAGCAATGGAAGCTCCATTTCGATCTCACAGCTCAAAAGGTAACTGAGATCTATGATTTAGGCGCCGACCCCGCCGAGACGAAAAACCTTTATGATTCTCACAGCGCACCTCTTTCCCCACTCATCTCCGCCTATTGGACGACAAATGAAAGTGTAGAAAAGTCGATCGATGGCTTGGATTACCCCGAAAAGCTCGTGCTACCGCAACCCAGAGACCGTCACTGGGGAGAAGATGAACAATACAGCAAGCTCTTGCCCATGCTTTTAGAAATCCCATACTACAAGACAAATTACAAAGGTTCTCTGAAGGCCGGGCAACGCGCTTCTGAGCACGCAAAAAAAGCCAGAGAAGCCGCTGGCCGAAAGTAGCCCCCACCAAGCTTAGGGCGAGAAATCCCTGCCTTCTTCACATTTCGCTGGAGTTTTCGTCAAGATTCGAGAGTATGGGGCAATGGCTTTAGAACCAAAAATCTTCAGTGGTTCCGCGCACCCCGAGCTCGCGGATGAGATCGCCAATTATCTGGGACTTCGTCGGTCTGATGCGACCGTAAAACACTTCCCGGACGGAGAAACCTTCGTGAAGATAAACGAGAACATCCGCGGACGAGATGTATTCATCGTGCAGCCCACCTGCCCTCCCACGAACGAGAACATCATGGAGTTGCTCATCATGGTGGACGCCGCAAAACGAGCTAGCGCTCATCAAATCAACGCCGTAATTCCCTTTTTCGGCTATGCCCGGCAGGACCGTAAGGACCAGCCCAGGGTTCCTATCACTGCGAAACTGATCGCTAACCTACTCACCGCAGCTGGCGTAAATCGCGTGCTCACGATGGATCTGCACGCGGGCCAAATTCAGGGATTTTTCGATATTCCCGTAGATCATCTCTACGCCATGCCGGTGCTTGTGAACTACGTAAAGCAGAAAAAACTGGCAGAGGATCTGATCGTCGTCTCACCGGACGTAGGAGGAATGAAGATGGCTTACGCCTACTCGAAAGCCCTGGGAACTGATCTCGCCATCGTAGCGAAGAACCGAGTGAGCGCCACAGAGGTGCAGGCTCTCAACCTGATCGGCGATGTCGATGGCAAGAATGTCCTGATGGTCGATGATATCTCAGAAACGGCTGGCACGCTTACGTCGGCTGCTAAGCTACTCAAAGAGCGCGGGGCAAAACGTATTTTTGCCGGAGTCTCCCACGCTGTGCTAAACGAGCAGGGACAACAGCGCATCATGGATTCGCCCATCGAGGAAGTAATCACAACCAACTCTACCCCTTTTGCCGTCGGTGAAAAAGTCACAGTAGTCACGGTAGCTGAGCTACTCGGTGAGGCCATCCGCCGCATCTACGAAGGGGAATCCGTGACATCTCTCTTTGACATCGGGTAAATTCCGTCTACATTCCGCGCCCGTCCCACTTGGCGTGCTGGATTTAATCAGCAGAATAACATCTAGGGACTGTTTTTAACTCACATTGGAATTATGGCAACGAACGCAACTCTGCAGGCTGATAAGCGCGAAGTAAAAGGAACCAGCGCCTCCAAACGTCTCCGTCGTGAAGGCATCGTCCCCGGCGTGGTCTATGGATCTAAGCAAGATGAATACGCTATCCAACTCAACGCAAAGACCTTTGCTGACGTCGCTAAGAAGCAGAGCAGCGCCAACTTCCTCGTAAACCTGGAGATCGCCGGGGCCAAGGAGAAAACCAAGCTTGCTTTTGTGCAGGAGATCCAAAAAGAGCCCATCAGCGGACAACTTCTCCATGTCGACTTCCGCGCTGTTAATGAAGGTGAAAAAATCAACGCAGTCGTTCCTATCGTTCTCACTGGCGAGCCAATTGGCGTGAAAAGCGGTGGGCTCATGGAGCAACTTGTCCGCTCCATTGAAATTT
>JAHDIL010000240.1 GCA_020630835.1 Verrucomicrobiota bacterium | reverse complement strand
CAGCACTATCCTCCTACTCACCGGCTTCTTCCTGATCAAAGCTGGAAAAAAAGAAGCTCATCAAAAAGTCATGATGGGCGCACTCACTACCTCGGCGATCTTCCTCGTTTCTTATCTGACGTATCACTGCGGTGTCAGGCATACTGAATTCCCCAAGGAATACCCCACCGCTCGCCTCGTCTACTTTTGCATCCTCATCCCTCACATCATTCTCGCAGTAGTGAACGTGCCGCTGATTATCATGATGGTGATCGCTGCTTTTAAAGGCAAATTCGAGAAACATAAAAAGCTCGCCCGTTTCACTTTCCCGTCGTGGTTATTTGTTTCCTTCACGGGAGTCGTCATTTATTTTTACCTCTACCATTGGTTTCCTGCACCAGCATAGGAAAGATCTAAGGAATGGGAACCGTCAAGCAAGCTCTCCTCCTGCTAGGAATCACGGCGGCACTCACCTTAGCTGCTGCGGTTTTTCATCCCAAGCGCCCCCCATGGCGTCTAGTGGATGACCGGGCAAGCGCCGCGGCGGCGCAGCTGACGCCAGAAGATGTGGCGAAGCTGCAAAAGCCCATCACTATCATCACGACCGATTCTCAAATAGAGGGCGATCTCACACTGACGCTAGCAAACTGGGAACACGATCTTTTTGACGCCTTTCAAACGCTGCAGGAATTATCAGGAGGGAGTCTCGTCGTAACCGGCCCTGATCGAGAAGCTATTGCCGGTAGGCTTGAGGAATTGCTTGGGTTGGGGAATGTATTTGTAGCAGCTGAGTGATTTCTTTTGCAGAATCCCCAGGGAGCAAGCGCCTTAAAGTCGAGACTTAACGCTGAACACCATCCAGCACTAGACATTCGGGTGCTTTGCGCTAGATGTGGGACCGCCGTGTCGCGCCGTATTTCGACGACAGGAGCCCCCAAAAGACCTCGCTTACCCGATATGTCTGCACCCAAACAACAAACTCTCGCTTCATCCGCTACGCTTACAGGCACCTCTTTGCACACGGGAGAGGCTGTCACACTGACGATGAACCCAGCGCCCGTGAACCACGGGATCAAGTTTCGTCGCATCGATCTAGACGATCAGCCTTTCATAGATGCCCACGTATCCAAGGTGCAGACTGTGGAGCGGGCCACCACCCTCGCGGAAGGATCCGTAAAGGTGCACACCGTCGAGCATGTGATCTCTGCACTCGTAGGTATGGGGGTCGACAACGCCATCATCGAGATGGATGCCAATGAACCCCCTATTGGTGATGGATCAGCTCAGCCTTTTGTCGAATGCATCAAAAAAGCAGGAATTGAGGAGCAGGATGCCTACGCCAGTATCTTCGAAATCCGCGAGCCGATTCACCTTGAGACTAAGAGCGGATCGCTCATTTCTATTGTTCCTGATAAGTCATTCCGCGTCTCATGCACTCAAGTCGGCCCTGACGGTCGTATGACCCAGTTTTTCTCCACCGAGGTAACACCAGAGACCTACGAAAAGGAGATCGCCCCAGCTCGCACCTTTGTATTCTATGAGGACGTAGAGCCACTGCTAGAAAAAGGGCTAATCAAAGGCGGCAGCCTCGAAAACGCAGTCGTTATCAAAGGGGACAGCGTTATGAGTAAGGAAGCCTTGCGCTTCACTGAGGAGTTTGCTCGTCACAAGATCCTCGACATTATTGGGGATCTCATGCTGAGCGGAAAGCGCTTCATGGGGCATGTCATCGCGGTCAAACCTGGCCACGGACCTAACACAGAGATGGCGGGCAAACTGGCCAAGCTCTATGCGCAGACCAAGTCAATGGTCCCTGCCGTGCAAATCCCTACGGGAGAAGGCGTCATGGACAACGTCGAGGTGCAAAAAGTGCTGCCGCACCGTTACCCCTTCCTCATGGTGGACCGCATCGTTGGTTTCGAAGGCGAAATGAAATGCACCGGAGTTAAGCAAGTCACCATCAATGAGCCTTACTTTCAAGGCCACTTCCCCGGTCACCCCGTCATGCCTGGAGTGCTTCAGGTAGAGGCCATGGCTCAGGTGGCCAGTATCGTGCTACTCCGTCAGCCAGAAAACCAAGGTAAAATCGGCTACTTCATGAGCGCTGATAAGGTGAAGTTTCGCAAACCAGTGATGCCAGGCGACACGCTTTTCATCGAAAGCGAGGTGCTGAAAGTGCGGCGCAACATCGGCTATGCCGTCTGTCGCTGCGTCGTTAACGGCGAGGTAACTTCTGAAGGCGAGCTGAAATTCGCTCTCATGACGTAAAGCATCCGAAATGGCAGAGACCTTCATTCACCCGACCGCCATTGTTGATCCTTCCGTGGATCTCGGTGCTGGCGTGCACATTGGTCCGTATTGCGTTATCAACGAAGGTGTTACGCTCGGAGCCAGCTGTCGCCTTCACAACCACGTGACGATCTCTGGCCCCACTCGTATCGGAGCGCAAAATGAGTTTTTCCCCTACGGATCGATCGGTCAACGGACGCAAGATCTAAAATATGAAGGCGAGCCCACCTATCTGGAGATCGGCGATCGGAATACCTTCCGCGAGTTCGTTACGGTGAATCGCGGGACCGCTCCTGAGTCCTACACCCGCATCGGGAGCGACGGAAATTTCTTGGCCTACAGCCACATCGCTCACGACTGCACAGTGGGTGACCATGTCATTTTTTCTAACAACGGGACACTCGCCGGCCATGTCGAGGTGGAGGATTATGCCATTCTCGGCGGCTTGACGGCGGTGCACCAGTTCTGCCGTATTGGCGCACACGTCATCACGGGCGGCTGCTCGAAGATCGTCAAAGATGTGCCCCCCTTTATGATTGCCGACGGCAATCCAGCTCGCGTTCGAGCGATCAATTCCGTTGGGTTGAAGAGGCGTGGCTACTCAGAGGAAGACATTCGCGCCATCAAAACGACGCATCGCTTTCTCTTCCGTGAAAAGCTCAATACGGGTGAGGCCGTAAAGAAAATCGAGTCCGAGGTAACGATGACCGAGCACGTGCAGCAAGTGCTCGATTTCGTCGCCAAATCGGAGCGCGGAATTCACTAGCCGGTAGTCTTTTCTTCAGCACGCGGCGGACGCCGTATTTACGCCCAAGCTCGTATAGCAGCCCGTGCCAGCTAACACAGGCTTCCGCCCTCTCACCGGCTCACGCAGGCGGCTACACTACCCTCGGCGACCGTGAGGTCGTGGATTACCCGAAACGCCAGCCTCTGCGCATCCGCCGAAAAAATCACTTATCCTCGTCGCTACCGTCTGACTTGAGAAATTGAAACACATCACTATCTGTCGAGAGGATAATCGTGCTATCAGAAGGCGGCAGGGATCGATACAGCTCCATTGTCCGCGTAAACTCATAGAAGTTAGCGGCCTCAGGATCGCTGCCATAGGCTTTGGCATAAACCTCTGAGGCTTTCGCATCAGCCTCCCCTTTGATCATCTCCACTTTTTTATAGGACTCGGACTCAATCTGGCGAAGTTCCTTCTCCATCCCCCCGATGATTTTAGCGGCCTCGCCGGCGCCCTCCGAGCGAAAGCGCTCGGCGATCTGTTTCCGTTCAGAGATCATCCTCTCGTAGATCCGAGCTTCGACCTCTTTGTTGTAGTTTATCCGCTTAAAGCGAACGTCTAGCAACTCGATACCAAACTCCGCCAGCTTATTACGACTGGCATTGAGAATGTCCTGCTCCAGAGCCCCGCGCCCTCGACGAATCAGGGCAAGGCGGCCGACGTTGCCCGTCTTGTCCGCCTCAGCGATTTCAGCCTCTTGCTGAGGTTTGCGATCCTTGTCAGAACGAACTATCTCGGCCAAGGCATGCTTGGCAACGGCGTTCCGCGTTTCTGAACCGAGAATGTCGTCTAGCCGAGAACGCGCACTGCGCTCATCGCGCAACTTTTGGAAATAGC
>JAHDIL010000239.1 GCA_020630835.1 Verrucomicrobiota bacterium | reverse complement strand
GTGGATCGACAGGAGGCTCAACAATCACATGGGCTGTGCCGTGGCACAGCGCCTGATATCGCTAACCTTCCTGCCGGTGAGGTCTATTTTGTGCCAACTGATGCGCGCGGCCACTTCCCGATGAAATACGAGGACGGCACCTTGGGGATTCTCGACGTCCGCGATCGTAATATCATCAGTTCGACGCTAATCGAGGGAAACCAGGCGACCATAGATGCCCACAATCAGAAGCTTGCCGATGACCCGATGACAGGAACGCTCGGTGAACTTGGCTTCGGGACGCAGATCTTGCCCGTCTCAGGCGCTGACATCCAAGATGAAAAGGTTCTTGGCACCTGCCATCTAGCAACTGGCAGGGACGACCATCTCGGTGGCGACATCATTCCGACCATGTTCAAAAAGCATGAAAACTCGACACATGACGACATCCTGTTCGCTCCTCACAAGACACCGAACTTCAACCTCAAAGAAGTGCGCATGAATCGTGATGAAGAACAAACTGTGGTGCTCGAGAACTTCCGCCCAAGCCAATATCTGCTCGACGCTCTTCTTGGGTAATTCGATTTCTGGCTAAGCCCAGTGATTCCATTGGCATTCACTGGGCTTTTGCCTTACCTACATCACTATGAGAAACGTTACCTTTCTTTGTGCAGGGCTTCTAGTTATCGTCGCTCTAGTCGGATATTTTGGCTATGGCCTCCTTGGCGGAACCGAACAAAGCCCGACATCGCTAATCCCTCTGGCTTTTGCCATCCCTATGGCAATTGGTGCAGCCATTGCCAAACCCGGAAATACGAAGGGCATAATCATTGGCATGCATGTCGCGGTCGTCTTTGCCTTACTAGGTGGATTGGCGGGTGTGGGACGTTTAGCTAGCAGCGGCTTCGACTTAAGTGGCGCTGCTGGAAAGCTCATTTTTGCGATGAGCGTTATCTGCGTGTTCTACACCGTTCTAGCCGTAAGAAGTTTTATTGCTGCGAGAAAGGCACGCAAAGCCTAAGGGTAGAGAAAGTCGATTAGAGTTCGTGAATAAAAGCAGTGCTCCGGCACTGCTTTTTGTGTTTTACTATCGCAACTCCAATTAAAGAAGCCTCGCTGGAGGCTCTCTCGCAGTCAGCCTTTCTCTGCATGCCCCCATTACGCGAACAAGTCGATGATTTCAGGTCAGCCTTCGATAGCCCTGCCTTTCAGCTCTTCATCCTCGAACCGCTACTTTTTCATGGCGTCCTGCTCGGGGCACTGGCCTTGGTCATCGCCTGGGCGCTAAAGGCACCTAAGCTACAGACCTTCTCGCTTATCATTCTGGCGTTATCAGCCTTAGCGCACCTGCCGCACTCTTACGCCTGGCGTGAAGCTTCAAAAGAGATTCAGCATTTATACCAAGTCGCGGCTCCAGATCGGGTCACTGCCGTGCTTGCGATAACGGAGGGCTGGGCTCACCTCGGCTATTATTTCAAAGCCTTGATTGCTCTTACCATCGCCACAATCGCCATTGGGCTGCAGCAAAATCAGCTAGGCAAAACTCTGGGAATCCTCACCATCGTCATCTCTATTTGGACGGCAAAAGGAGCCTTTTGGCTTCACAACGAAACCCATGCCCAACTCTACCAACCCCATCGGGGCTTCGGGAGTGATCGCATTGAAAAACCTATGCGGCCCGCTCGGCTAACCGCTCCCCCAAGCGAAACGGTAAAACCCAGAGCGCGCTCGATAGCTCCAATAACAGCGCAATAACCGCATTTTTAAGCGATCAACTAGATTTAGATTCCTCAAAATTCATCTCCGTGTTATCGTCCTGGAGGAGGGGAAATGAGTTTTAACAAGATCTGTTCAATCGCAGTCGGGATCATTTTCGTGTTCCTGCCACAGGCTAAATCACAGCTTACCGAGCAGACTTCTTTCGACGGGCCCTTACCTGAAGAAGAGCCCGAGCTCGCTTTATCCTTTGTCGAGCGCGAGGTTCTGCCCCATCCATTCGTGTCTGAGTTCCTCGAAGCTGCCTCTGCCACTGCCCGAGAGGAGGCCGGCGGGAGATTCGCTTTTAATCAACCCGAACTCACCCCTTGGTTTTCGCGCGGAGAGATCGAACCTACGGAAAGCGGCGATACCTACGAAGATTTCACAAGCACTACCTACCTCGTCAAATTCCCATTCCAGGAGGGATATCGTCGAGGGTTTGATCAAAACACGCTGGCCTGTGGTATCCTCCACGCCGATCTCACGCAGTTTGGCGTTTATGACTCCGGCGAAACAGTCGCATCAGAATTGACATTCCGCTTCCTCGGTTTCGTCGACAGTATCCCGGTAAAAGAATCAGATCTTCTCATTAGTGACCCGATCCCGACACAGCCTCAACTAGAGCCCGAAATTGACAATAATGAGAATCGTGAAGACATCTGGTTCACCCTTCGTCGTAAGATCGACTCTCAGTGCAAAACCAGCGACTGGAAAGAGGTAAGGCACAAGGAAGTCACAGAAGAAGGCGTAAGAATCTCTACTCTCGCCTATGTGGAGGCTTATGTGATTCAACATCTCGTCTACGTGGAGGCAGACGATAAAGAAAACCGCTCAATCACTCTTTACTACTGGGACGAAGGGGTTCTTAAGTCTGTTTTCGAACTGCGTCAGGGAAGCTACACCGAAACTGATGGTTACGACGAAGTGTCAGAAACCTACAACTTTCGAGATGGCCGGCTTGTCGAGTGGAAGCGCTCCCCAGGTGGATATGTCGATCCTCAGGATGAGACTTTTTACACAAACGCCGATTGGATAGCCGATAGCGCTATTTCACGATCTGAGGTGATTTACGAAAAAATAGGCGCAGACTAAACTGAGCCAGGGCTAATCATTCCGCATAGGCCTCTACCGAGTCGCAGGTGCAGACAAGATTTCGGTCGCCGAAGACATTGTCGATGCGGGAAACGCTAGGCCAGAACTTATGAGTCCGACACCAGGGTGCAGGGAAGGCCGCCTGTTCGCGAGTGTAAGAATAATCCCAAACATCGGAGACGAGATTCTCGGCTGGATGAGGGGCCTTTTTGAGCACATTATTTTCGGCATCAGCCTTTCCAGAAGCGACCTCTTCGATCTCAGACTTGATAGCGATCATCGCATCGCAAAAGCGATCTAGCTCAGCAAGCCCTTCACTTTCGGTTGGCTCAACCATGAGAGTCCCAGCTACCGGCCACGACATGGTAGGAGCATGAAAACCATAATCAATCAGTCGCTTGGCAATATCCTCCACATCGATGCCTGCCCGATCCCGCGCAGGTCGTGTGTCCAAGATGCACTCGTGCGCAACCCAGCCGCCTTCGCCGCGGTAGAGAACTGGGAACACCGTTTCTAGCCGCTTGGCCATATAGTTGGCATTGAGAATCGCTACCTGAGTAGCCCTGCGTAAGCCCTGGGGGCCCATCATGGTCAAATACATCCAGGAGATCGTCAGAATGCTGGCACTCCCGTAGGGTGCGGCGCAAACAGCTCCGTCAGCCTGATCAACCCACAAGCGATGCCCAGGCAAAAAAGGAGCCAACGCCTCAGTCACTCCTATCGGGCCCACTCCAGGACCGCCTCCCCCATGGGGAATGCAGAAGGTCTTATGCAAATTCAGGTGGCACACATCTGCACCAATATCGCCCGGCGTGCAGAGCCCCACCTGTGCATTAAGGTTTGCTCCGTCCATATAAACGAGGCCACCGGCTTCATGAACGATCCGACAGATCTCGGGAGCTGCGGCTTCAAAAACCCCGTGGGTAGAGGGGTAAGTGATCATCAAGGCTCCCAACTCTGCGGCATGCTCCTGGGACTTCGCTCTGAGGTCAGCAACATCAACATTCCCCTCGCCATCACATTCCACAGCCACCACTCTGAACCCGGCCATCACAGCGCTAGCGGGGTTTGTGCCATGAGCAG
>JAHDIL010000238.1 GCA_020630835.1 Verrucomicrobiota bacterium | reverse complement strand
CCCATTAGGGTGAACAAAGTGACATACTGCAGGTTTTCACTAAGGAATCCAATCGGCTTCACCAGGATGTTGTATAGCCCCACTCCAAAGGCAAGTAGGACTACGTTAGCAGTGACGCAAAACACTTTTATCCAAAGCCAATAGGCTGAAAGGGTCAAAGCTAGAAATGACAAGGATCCATTGTCGGTCGTAGTGAGGGTTCTCCAGAATTCGCCTAGCGTTGGCGGTTTGCTGTTGATAGGATTTTTGCGGTCGGTTCTGCTAACGAACTTGAGTCCGAACCAGAGGAGTAGGACACCGATGAGGCATAGGCTCAGCTGAAATAGCGAGAGAAGGACGGGGTTGTGCACAGGTGCGACAGGATTGGCCTCGGCGTGTCCTTGCTCTAGAAATAGATAAGTTGTATAGATATCTAGACCACTCAGGGTCGCGGCAACTACAAAGTAGGTTAATAGTATTTTAGCCATGCTCTAGTAGTATGTCAGATGAGTGAACTTTGTTAGTGGGTTCCCTTTCGCTCGAGATCTGGCTTTTTCAGTCTCATTGCTTTGTTTTGGGGGTGGTTGCGGTTGATCGGGCCTCTCTTATTGAGTGTGTCCTGCAATGAATGCCGCAACCCTATTCGGGTTTGGGTGCGTGAAGTGGTGGCCTTTAGACTTTTCCGTGCCCTTTTCTACTTCGATGAAATCGATTTTTCCGCCTAATTTTCGGTATCGTTCCGCAAGAATAAATGAATTTTCAGTAGGTGGGACAACTTCATCATTGAGGCTGATGATATGGAGAAGTGGGATGCCCGCTGCGGCGATTGGGGCAAGAACATCAATAGGGTTTTCCTTGTAAGCCAATGCTTGTTCGTGGGTCAGCGCGTATTCGCTTAACAGGCGTTTCCATATTTTCTGGTCACCCAAACCGGTGCCTTTACCAAGTGGCCAACTTTTAAAGTCGCAAACGGGGGTGTCTGCATAGATGCAAGCCACGCGGTGGGGATTTCTCGCTGCCCAACGGTATGCAAACAACCCGCCTCGACTGACAGCTTCAAGTGCCGGCTTTGGCGATAGTCCGTGCTCTTTGGTCAGAAATTCATAAAATGAATCCCAATGTTCCATAGCTTTGGGGCTTCCAAGCATGCCCGAGGTATCGATGTGCGCGACATGAAACCCTTGCTCAATCAATAGAAGGTCTGCTTCAGCATGGAATGAAGGAAAGCGAGCTCGCCATACCCATGGGCGACCTTTTGCGGCTCGCTTAGGCACAACAACATGACAGGGGACCTCGTCGAGTTGGAAATCATACCTTTGAAACCCGTTCCATTGGGATGGTTTTCCCTTCCACGGTGTGTCGGCGAGTAGGCTGGATTGGCAACAAAGCAGTATGATCAAGCCAAGTGAACTGAGGGTGAAAGAAGCTCTCATGATTTGGATATGTATCTCGTAGGACTGGGAGTTTGGTGCCCGCGGCATATGACGCGACCGCTTGGCGGTTCGAATAGTGGGGCAGTGCTACGTAGTCTAATAAGATTTTCAACGGCGATTACAAGGCAAAACGGTCGATCTGTGTCAAATTGGCAAGTGCCTTTTCCGTTTGTGGAGGCCGTTGTCTTAGCTCCTCAGGTGTAGGCTGGAGGAGCTAAGCCTGGGGATTTAGGGGGGCGACGGCATCCTGATTGCTTCTCCTTATAGTAGTCGCCCGATTTTCGCGCAAAAAGTTACAAGAAGGGTGTGAGTTATTCGTAATAGGAACGTCGTTGGCGGCTTGGTGATGGCTTGAATTTTGCCTTTTTCATGCTTTCATGGCGGCCCGCCGCCTAGGTAATAAGCTGGCCTTTTTCTTTTCCCTTTCCCATGAATGCTGCTATCCCGCCATCCACGCCCCATACTGGGGAACGGGTTTTGCAGGGATTGGGTGTTTCCTCGGGTATTGCGATAGGCTTTGCTGAGTTTGTTGGGCAAGTGCTGGAGGAGCCTGAGCTGTCCTCGATTTCTAAAGAACGGGTGGAAAGCGAATATGCTCGTTTAGCTGTGGCACTAGAGATGACAAAGGGGCAGATCCTAGAGTTGCATAAACTACTAGGGGATGACGACGGCGGGGCGGCACCCAGTCATTCAACCATTTTCGAGTCGCACGCGTTGCTGCTAGAGGATCCCGTGGTCATCGACGAGGTGAGGCGAAAAACTGCTGATGAACTCAAGTGCATCGATTGGGTTTATTACCAAACGATCCGCGGCTACATTGACCAGCTCCGCAAAGTGGATGATGCCTATCTGAGTGAGCGAGCAGTGGACCTTGAAGATGTGGCGGCTCGCTTGCTGAAAAATCTTCGGGCCGGTGATGGCGCAAGTGCTGATGCGACACCAGTCCAGCGAGCTTGGGTGGGCCAAACTGTGCTACTGGGCCACGATTTAAGCCCTTCGGACACCGCTGGTATCGACCGGTCGCAGGTGCGCGGCTTTGCCACGGAGGTAGGAAGTGCTACATCTCACACGGCTATTCTGGCTCGATCGCTCAACCTGCCGGCTGTGGTTGCCCTGCATGAGTTGCCGCGGGATTCCTACACGGGTGCGCCTGTAATCATCGATGGCTACGAGGGCCGAGTAATTCTCAACCCAACTCAATCCACGCTGCGCTCCTATGCGAAACGCGCTGCGGTGGAGGAAAAGCGTCTGGAAAAACTCTCTGACCTGAAGACAGCGGATACGCGGACGAAGGATGGAGACCGCATGCTTCTTTCTGCGAACCTTGAGTTTGTAACGGAGATCGCCGACCTCAAGGAGCTCAATGTCGATGGGGTCGGGCTTTTCCGCACGGAATTCCTCTTCCTTTGTGATGGAGATTCTCGCTCGGAGGAGTGCCAGTATGAGACCTATCGGACGATTGCTGAGGGAGCAGGGCGGCATGGCGTGATCATTCGCACGCTCGATATTGGCGGTGACAAGTTACTCCCTGAGTTGCGACTGGACCCTGAACCGAATCCTTTCTTAGGCTGGAGGGGGATTCGTCTGACTCTAGATGAAGATGAGCTATTTCGCTCTCAGTTACGGGCGATCCTGCGCGCCAGCGCGCACGGTAAGGTGCGGGTAATGTTCCCGTTCATCTCGACGCTGGAGGAATTGCAGGCTGCGAAAAGGTGCTTTAATCGGGTAAAAAAGGAACTCGCTGACGAGGGCGTGCCGTTCGATCCAGAGGTGGAGATCGGGGCAATGATCGAAATCCCCAGCGCTGTCTTCATTGCTGGTCATTTAGCTAAAGAGGTCGATTTTTTCAGTATCGGCACCAATGATCTTATCCAATACACCACTGCCGTCGACCGAGTGAATGATCGGGTGGCTCACTTATATCAGCCTATGCACCCGGCAGTGATCGAGATGATCCGGACGACCGTGGAGGCGGCTCACCGTAATGGGATCTGGTGTGGTATCTGCGGAGAAGCTGCTGCCGATCTGGAGATGACACCCATTTGGGTGGGATTGGGAGTGGATGAGCTCTCTGTTGGGCTTGGGCAATTACTCAAGCTGCGCGCGGCTCTCGCTTCTCTTTCCGGCGAGCCGTGCCGACAGCTGGTGAGGGATTTGAGGGAAAATGCTGGAAAGGCGGAAGACGTGCGTCAGCTTTGCCTCCAGGTGGCTCAGGAGGCTTATCCTGATTTGCTAATTTCTAAAGCTGTCGAACGTAACTAAACTGATGGCTTTCTCGCGACAGGCCCAGTTTCCATGCCTTTTCACCATGTCGGTGGGTAAGGCCGTGTGTCTGACCGGGTTGTTCTTTTCGAGCACGGAGCTTTGCTACGCCCCTGATATTAAATTGCCGAAATTGCCGAGTCTTTTCCAGAAATCGAACACTGTCATCCAAGAGGTAGCAGTCGCTCCAGCTAGTCCTGCTGACTTGGTCGTGTTGCCAGGGGGAGAGCTGATTGTTTCCTCGCATCCATTCTTTTCGCATGGTGAGCGCGTGCAAAAAATGAGCCGG
>JAHDIL010000237.1 GCA_020630835.1 Verrucomicrobiota bacterium | reverse complement strand
GGATATTAAAAGACTATGTGGCCGCTATCAGTGAGGATTACTACCCCTACGAGACTGCTGCCGAGACCCTCGACCGGATAGCCGATCAAGCTCACCAAAGTGCAAGCCTCAAGCAGTTTCTCAAGCTTCAAGAACAACTGCAGTTCGCACCGGAGAAGAGAAATGCGTCACCGCCGCGGGAAGAGCTCATCGAGCTAGCCAACGATTCCTTAGCAGAACTCACCAGTTGGCTTTTGTTGCCACCCAACGGCGGAAAAAAGTAGTTCACGCGCCTTTTGTGCACGAAAAAACCCATCTCCGATCAGCTCGAAGATGGGCTCTCTGAAAACGTTATTTTTCGTTGTTTCAGCCTTGAGCATAGTCGCTCATCGTCGCAGCAATGATAGCCACACTAACGGCGCCAGCATCGGGCTTTCCGATCGACTTTTCGCCTAGTGTCTTGGCGCGACCCATCGTAGCGATCATGTCCTTACTAGCCTCTTTCCCAGCTTCAGCTGCGGCAGCTACTGATGCCAGAGCATCGCTCACGGGAGAGCTTGTTACTTCTTTTGCTTTATCAGCTGCTGGGGCGAGTGCATCCACCATGGTTTTATCTCCCGGCTTGGCTCCGCCGCGCGCCATGACAGCATCTACGCCTTCCTGGAAGAAAGAAGCGACCTGCTCTCCACCAAAAGTGTCAGCATCGCCTAGCGACTTACCTCCTGAGCGGAAAAATGTCCCAAAGATAGCACCGGAGGCACCACCCATAGTCGACATCATAGCAGTGCCGACGCCTTGAAATACTTTGGCAACAGTAGGGAATTCTTTATCGGATAGCGCTTCTTTGACGGCTGTCATACCGCGCTCCATTCCTACACCGTGATCCCCGTCGCCCAGGGCGCGGTCAGCATCGGTAAGTATGGGTTCGGACTCGATGATTTTGTCAGCGACTGAGAGCATCATATCGCGAACTTCGTTGATAGTAAGGTTGTCTTTTGACATGGTTTTGAGGGTGTGAAGAGTTAAAAAAGAGTAGTTAGCCACCGTAGCGCCCTTCCATCTTCGAATAGCAGACAGATTGGCAGGGCATGTCCCAAAGGGGCTTGAGTTCATCGTCGAGACGAGTGACTGAGAATGAGATGCCGGACATCTCTTGGCACGTGACGAGCGGTCCAACGATCGTATCGTAGATTGTAACACCGCGTTCTTCTAGATAGGCCTTCGCGATTTTCAACCCGATGAGGAGCTCCATCATGGTTGTCGCCCCTAAGGAGTTTACGAAAAGCACGACTTCGTCGCCTGCACCGAGAGCAGCGACGTCCTCATCTTTCTCAAAATCCTCGACAAGAAGATCTAGCATTTTAGGGACGAGCTCATCGGCACTTGCCATGGGAATCTCGGCCACACCAGGCTCCCCATGGATTCCCATCCCCAGTCCGATCTTGTCTTCGTCGATCTCAAAGGTCGGTTTGCCGGTTGCTGGAATAGAACCTGGAGTCATGGAGACACCTACGGAACGAGTCTGCAGGGATGCTTTTTTCGCTACGGCTGCCAGTTCCTGCAAAGATTCTGCGCTTTGTGAAGCAGCACCGGCCAGCTTGACGATTGGCACCAACCCGGCAACGCCGCGGCGCTTCCCTTTTTCCGTTGGAGGTGCGGAACAAACGTCATCGCAGATTAGAACCGTTTCGACTTCGATATCCTCATCGTCAGAAAGCTCGGCTCCGATGTCGAAATTCATCACATCACCGGCATAGTTTCCGTAAAGGTAGAGAACGCCCTTACCCTTGTCGACTTCCTCAGTCGCTTCGAACACAATATTTGGAGGAGGAGCCGCGAATATATCCCCACAGGCTGCGCCATCAGCAAGATTGCGGCCGACCAGCCCATGGTAGATGGGCTCGTGCCCGCTGCCTCCACCGACGAGCAGGGCAACCTTGCCGTCCGGGATGTCTGTTTTCACGATGGAGCGAGAGCCCACGAATTTGCACTCGCCATTGTAAGCATCGACCAAGCCTTGGACTAACTCATCCGCCACTTTAAGGGGATCGTTAATCAGTTTCTTCATTTTCGTCATGAGTAAATAGAGGGGTTTGAGCTGGGTGTAAGAAGACCGCCCGCGCAGTGTAAGAGAATTCTCAGCTTTTGCCAAGGATGGCAATAGGAAAGTATCGCGCTAGCAGTGGTGCGGACACCTTTTGCCTGAACTGACACATTCAAAGGCCCGAAAACGCCTATTCCTGCTGCATTTCAGCCGACCTTTGCTGATTTGATCGAAAAAGCACCCCTTCTCCACCGTAGAGATCACGATTGCTCGCCTGAAACTCAGCCTTTAATCGCACTTGGAAGGTGCATAGGTCGACTATTTGAAAACTCAGCATCTCCCACTCGCCGGTTATCCCATCATGCTCGATCCCGATCAGGAGATGGCTGGCATCCTCCGTCACCTTTGAGGTAGCTCGTCTGGGCGTGTAGTAAAAGGTGCGCAAACTCGAGTTCTGCGACCCAGTTGCGAAAAGTTTGGGATCCAGATAGATCACACGCTGAGAGGGGTGGTGAAAAGCTCTCAGATCAGGGTAGCCGGTTCGTTGCACTCTCCCTGCTGCGTTAACGGGGATACCGCACCCCCAGTCAGGATGGAGAGAAAGCTTAGTCAGTAGAGCGTCCTCCACATGTCGGCTCACTTCGTTGATCCTCTTCTCCTGGCGTATGGGGCTATTTGAGCGGCTCAACTCCTCAACAACCTCGCCGATGACATGACTCAGATCTTCGATAAGGGCGCGCTCTTCAGGCACGTTTTTGTCGATAGGGATAATGCGCTTTCCAGAGACTGAGGCAATAAGCTCGGAAAAAGGAACCTCTACCGTCCCGCTGCCTTCAGTAGCCAGCTGATCGATGAGTTCCTCAATGGGTGGCTTCTGCTCAACGATGATGACGGGTGCTTTTTTTTGGCAACCGGCCAAGAGAACCAAGCAACAGGCTCGCCCTAGGAGAGAGCCTATCAGTCGGACTGCCATGTAATTAACCAATATGGCTATCCGTTTACCCTGCCGATGGCTCCAGCTCGATATGCGGAGCGTCTGACCATAGGTCTTCCAACGAATACTGCGCGCGCTTCTCGTCATGGAAGATGTGGACCATAACATCCACGTAGTCGATGACCATCCACAGGCTCGTCGCATCGCCCTCTGCACTGCGGGGACTTTCATCCACCTGATCAGCTACATTGGCGCGCACCTCGCGCATGATCGCTTTGAGATGCGGAACAGACGTGCCACTGCAGACCACAAAGAAATCAGACAGAGACGATATGCCACGCAGATCCATGATCACAACATTCTCAGCCTGAATTTCCTGGGCGCAAGCGGCGCAGGTTTTGGCGAGGGTGAGAGAATCGGCAGGCATAGTAGTTATGTTTGTTTTGTTCCAGCCAGTAATTCTGGCCCGAGGGCGGGTAAAGTGCGCCTTTTTTCCGAAACCGCAAGGGAGCATTGTTTCACCCTCGCGTGCCGTTTCAAATGGTAGTCCTCAACCAGAAGCGGCGTATTGAGCTCTCTCAAACCATCAATCATTTTTGCACAAAGTCTGAAATTTCATGAATTTGGTTCATAACTTGCTTTTCTTAAGGTATCTGAGCTTTCATGGAATCTGCTTTGTTAACGGCCAATACATCAGCCACTCCCCTCTCCTCCTGCGTCGACCCCTTCCTCGGCAATGACACGACAGCCCTCCCGACCCCGAGTGGGATCGCCAAGCGCTGGTGGTGCGCGAAACCGCCCGTAGGTAATACGCATCCGGGTGCCACGCTCCCATTTGGGATGCTCTCGGTGTGTTCTTACTCAGGAGCCTATGTGACAGGCTATGGGCAAAATGATGTTTCCCTGAGTGGCGATGACCCGATCAAACTTTTTGATCGACACGAAACCTTGGGTCTGGCCCATTTTCAGCAATCCGGGACTGGCCGCATTCGCTGCTATTACAATTATTTG
>JAHDIL010000236.1 GCA_020630835.1 Verrucomicrobiota bacterium | reverse complement strand
ATTCTCGGGGCAATCCAACCGTCGAGGTAGAAGTAGAACTCGAAGGCGGAGCTGCTGGCCGCGCCGCCGTCCCTAGTGGGGCATCCACAGGTGAGCACGAAGCCTGTGAACTCCGTGATGGTGACAAGGAGCGTTACCTCGGTAAAGGCGTTCTTCAAGCCGTTGAAGCGGTAAACGAGCGCATTTGCCCGGAGCTGATCGGATTTGATGCGACCGAGCAGAACGCCCTCGATAAGGCCATGTTTGAGCTCGATGGCACTAAAAACAAGAGTAGTGTCGGCGCGAATGCCGTCCTCGGTGTTTCGCTTGCCGCAGCACATGCAGCAGCAGCCCAACTGCAGATCCCTCTCTATAAATACATTGGTGGGCCGAATGCTAAGGTTCTTCCGGTTCCGATGATGAATATTCTCAACGGGGGCGCCCACTCAGATGCCCCTATCGACTTTCAGGAGTTCATGATCATGCCGATCGGAGCCCCGACTTTCCGCGAAGCTCTTCGCCAAGGCGCTGAAGTTTTTCATTCTCTCAAGAGCGTGCTCAAAAGTCGCGGCCTGTCTACGGCGGTAGGTGACGAGGGTGGTTTCGCTCCAAACCTCGACTCGGCGGACGATGCCCTAGAAGCTATCTCCATTGCGGTTGAGAAGGCTGGCTACAAGATGGGTGACGACATTGCTATCGCCCTCGACGTTGCTTCCTCCGAGTTCTACGACGCCGACAAGTCGAAATATATTTTCAAAAAGTCAGACGGATCCGAGCGATCAGCTGAAGAGCTGGTCGACTACTACGTCGAGCTGCAGAAGAAATACCCTATCCTCTCCATCGAGGACGGCTGTGACGAAAACGATTGGGATGGCTGGAAAGTCATTACGGACAAGATGGGGGCTAAGACTCAGCTCGTGGGCGATGACCTCTTTGTGACCAACACCGAGTTCCTCCAGAAGGGGATCGATCTGGGCGTTGCCAACTCCATTCTTGTTAAAGTCAATCAGATCGGGTCTCTGACTGAGACTCTGGATGCTATCGAGCTTGCTAAGGAGAACTCCTACACCAGTGTTATTAGTCACCGTTCAGGCGAGACTGAAGATAGCACCATCGCAGACATCGCTGTGGCTACAAACGCAGGACAGATCAAAACAGGCTCACTGAGCCGCTCTGACCGGATCGCAAAATATAACCAGCTTCTCCGAATCGAAGAGCAGCTCGGTGATGACGCCGTTTTTGGTGGCAAGATGCGAGTGCTCTAGAGCATAAGGCTTTTCGATAAGCTCTCTTACCGCAGCCTCAGCTCCGATCCTAGTGCTTACGCACAGGGACCGGACTGAGGCTTTTTCATGCTCTGAAGCCTCACTAAGTCATTGCAATTTTAGAAATTATAATTATCATGAAGGGTTAAGTGGTGCGCTATCATGAACGAACCCTCCTCTACCTCGCTGGTCCACGACCCTCTTTTCCGTGATTATCCCTCACCACCAACGAGAGGATCGGTCAAAAAAGTAGGCGGGAATCCATGGAATCGCTTGTCAGGTCTCATGGAGCTCACCCTTTTTATCTTGCTCATCATCTGCGTATATCGACTCTTTTCTCCTGAGGTGGAACGTCAGAATGGGCTCATTTCTGACCGCAATCAATTGGAGATCATACGCGATGCGAAGCAGTTGGATCTAGAAAAGCTGCGACAAGAGCATAGACTGCTGAAAACGGATAGGCAGTTTCTTGATTCGGTAGCTCGTGATCGATTGGACTTGCAGTTTGCCGGTGAGCATGTCATCCGCTTGGAGCGAGAGAATCGGCTCGGGAATCATGGGCCGGTTAAGTAGCCGATTGATTCAAGGGAGTAGTTTTTCGAACGCTTCGATCATCGTCGTTGCGGCACCGCCGCGATTGCCCGAGGTGTAAAAGCGCACAATTCCGGCACCGTCGACGATCGCCATTTTGTCCGAGTGTGGCAGGGTGTTGCCTCTCCGTTCGGGGAGGCTAGATTTGCTCTTTGATCCAGGATCGATTAGTAGGCTCTCTCGCATAAAGCGAACCACCTCGATGGGTTTACCGCGCAGGAAATGCCAATTCGGTCCGGCTTCAAAGGCGTTAGCGTAATTCGCGAGCAGAGGAATCGTGTCAGTCTGCGGGTCGACCGTAATAGAAACAAGGGAAACGCGTGGGTCTGAACGGAAACGCTTTTGAATAGAGTGAAAGTGACGGACGAGCACGGGGCACTCCGTAGCGCAGGAGGTAAAGATGAAATTTACTGCCCAGAACTTACCCGCCAGCGTTTCCTTCGCTACATCGGTGCCGCGGTGTGAGGCGAAGGAAAAAGGCCGCACTTCATTGTATTCGCCCAGAATGATCGGCTGAGCTTTCACTTTCGGCGGCCGGCCACAGGCTCCTAGCATAGGGAGAGAGAGAAAGGTAGCGGTGCGTAGCAGGTGGCGGCGTTTCATCTTTGGCAGTTATTACGTCCTACAGGGAATTTTGAGCTCGTGGAGTAGGTAAAGAGCAGTCTGGGTTTTTGTCTCTCTCGGCATCATTTGCATCACTACTAACTACCCCATGGAGCGGTTATGAATACTCACGAATCCATTCCGCCAGGTCGTTGTAGAGACCTGATTGTCTTGCCAAGTATCGCCCGGCATGCTTGTTTCGCCTCCCCTTTTTTTAGCGATGAGTGTTCCCTCCGATTTTCTCGAAACGCTGCAGCAGCAGCTCAGTCAGCCTTGTCGTATCGCTGTGATTAGCCACGACCGTCCTGATGGTGATGCTATTGGTTCCTCGTTGGCTCTTGGGGCTCTCCTCCGTCAGGCGGGTCATCAGGTAGCTATCTATAATGCGGATCCTGTTCCTCAGAGCCTACGCTTTCTGCCTGACTGGGAGGATGTGCAGGTTCTTAGAGAGGCTCTTGCCCAAGTTCATGAGGTCGATCTGGTTTTCAACATTGATGCCGCCGGGACTGATCGGATTTCTCCGCACGTTCGGGAATCGGTAAGAGGGAGAGAGTTGTTCAATATCGATCACCATCGCGGCAACAACTGCTTCGGAGATCACAATTGGGTTGATCCTGACAGCCCGGCAACAGGCCAGATGATCGCCCAGCTCGCGTTAGCTTGTGCGTGGGGTTACACCGGAGAAATTGCCCAGGCTCTCTACGTCGCCATTTCCACTGATACCGGGGGCCTGCGCTATCCTGCCACCACGGCGGAGACACATCGCATCATGGCCGACCTCGTCGATGCTGGAGTGGATGTGGGAGAGGTTAATCGGCTGCTATACGAGTCCTTCCCTCTGCGTCGGTTGTATGGTTTGCAGGAAGTGCTGCAAACAGCTGAATTTTTCGCTGACAACCGAGTTGCCTGCCTCACTCTGACGATGGAGCTAAAGCAGAAGCTGGGACTCACCCCCGACGATACCGAAGGCATGCTCGATCACGTTCGAGGTATCGATACCGTGCTCGCAGCTGTTTTTTTTGAAGAGCGTGCCGAGGCGATTCGCGTCAGTTCCCGGTCGAAAGATAGTCGTGTTAGTGTGCGCGAGGTCTGTGAGCATTTTGGGGGAGGTGGTCATGATCTCGCAGCGGGCGTGCGTATGGGTTGCTCGATGGAGAATGCTAAGGAATCTTTTTTGAGAGAATTGGTGCGGAGTTTGGGAGAAGTTTAGTCATGCTCGCGTAACTCCCTGAACTCAATCAGCTGCTGGAAACACTCGCACGAACCCTCAAAAATTGGAATCAAGAGATCGTATGCATGTGGCGTTTCAGCAAAAGCAATGGCATCACCGAAGGCTTCCACCGGAAAATGAAACTCATCCAACGCCGCGCCTACGGCTTCAGAAACTTTGAAAACTACCGCTTGAGAGTTCTCGCTGAATGCGGTTAAAAAAACTCAGTCCCCAACCTTTGGTGGAGACCCGGAGACCCCCTCTGGTGGAGACCCAAAAATCGGGGCGACTGGATTCGAACCAGCGACCTCCTGGTCCCAAACCAGGCGCACT
>JAHDIL010000235.1 GCA_020630835.1 Verrucomicrobiota bacterium | reverse complement strand
TTTTGTAAAAAGAGATAAGCAAGCAATTTTTGTTTCGATTACGCTGCCTTGCCTTTTCCCTTCCATGCGCCTCCCTCTCAAAACTCAGTATGCCTGCCAGGTAATGGTGCAGATGGCGCGCTTTTGTGAGGAGCGCCCTTTAAGACAGGTAGATGAGATGGCCAAGGAAGAAAATCTCTCGTCGAACTATCTCGTGCAGATTCTTACCCAACTGCGGCAGGCAGGGCTCGTGGTCAGTCTACGGGGGAAAAACGGAGGCTATCAGTTGGGCCGCCCTATTGAGGAGATCACCCTTCGCGACATCGCTTGCGCCATGGAAGGGCAGGATCTCGTAGAGGCCGCACCAGGCAATGGCGGTATGTCCGCAGACCTCGTGGGCGATGTCTGGCAGGAGATGAATCAGGCTTTGCTTTCCGCAGCCGAGACGCGGACACTGGCGGAATTAGCGAGCAGCGATGAAGGCCGGGGCGATTGGGTCATATAGCCCTTGCTGCCCAGCGAAGGGGGGGACAAAATAAGAAAGCTCAAAAGGTCGGCAAGAACGACACAGAAGGCAACAGAGCCCCTCTCGATACTGTCCCCGACGAAGCAGGGCTTTTTCGCGGTAATACTTACCCGACGGTTTTACTTCTTACCTTTGCGACGAACATTCGCTTCCTGCTGCAGAATACGCGGGAGGAACTTCTCCTCGATCCACCCGTGAGTGGCGATCAGTCCGTGTTCCTCATAGTGACGACCAATCTCGGCCTCTACGGATGTGGGGTTACCGAAGCAGGCGAGAAACTGATTGCAGGTCATGCGCCGCAGCGTGTCTCCACAGAGAGTGCCTCGCTCTTTCAGGATCCACGAGCGCGCCCAGAGATCGAGCACGGAGTCGCCGATCCACGCTTGTTCCTGCTCGACACGCTTCGGGTCTTTTTCTGTTTTTGCCATAGCTTCTGTTTCGATGATCACGCTCTATTGCTGACGAAAGCCCTCTAGAGCCTCGCGGCTCAACGTATACTGCGCGCCACAACGCGGACAGGAAGCTACCGCTACCTCACGCCCCGCAAAAAGCTCCTCGATCCCCTCATCAGACATGGAGGCCACGACAGGGAAAACCTTTTCCGCGCTGCAGCCACAGTGGAAAATATACTCACGTGTTTCCAGTAGACTCAGGGTCTCTTTTTGATCAAGCGTCTTCACATCCTCATCAGTTAGATTGGCTAGCCACTCCTCATCGCAATCGGGCTGGGCGCTGATGAAGACGATATCCTCTTCATCAATGTGATAAAACCGGGCAAGACGCTGCTCGCTCTGCTCGTAGAAGAGTTCGCCCGTGCGAAAGAAATTCTGTTCCAGTGGCTCGACCATACTCTGCCGCGCCTCGTGCCCTTCAGCAAGGCTCTGGGCAACTAACAAATTCTGATCGCGCTTGCGAATGTCCTCGGTGAAAATCCGGCCAGTGATGTTGCCAAGCCGATTACTCCCCGTGACGAAAAGATTCATCGCAGGCTCCTGCCAGCTCAGCGTCCATGCGTGAGCTTCCTGCCGCGGTTTAGAGGCGAGGTGGAGGGCCATCACTGCCAGTGCATCCTTCAGCGTTTGATCCATCTCCGGTTCATAACGAATCTCATGCTGCATATTGTGCAGATAGTAATCCGTATAGAGATCAGTAAATTGAGCTCGAACCAGGAGCGCATTGCGCTCGCGCACGAAATAACAACGAACCTGAATAGGTTCTTCTTCGGCGACTTTTTCGGGATCGTTCAGCATACTCAGTCGGGGCTGGTTCAGAGCGCGGTGACACTACGGCAGGAAAGCGATTTTGCACTCGTCATTTTTCCCCGTAGTATTCGTAACTCTCCACCACTGCGCTAGAGCTACGGCATACGGCCGCCGGCTCCGCTTCGCCATATTCAAACTACGCCTAATAGCCGTTTTGAACCATAGCTCTACAGAAGAAATTTTTGGTCTTATCCAGCGCCACGTTCTCGCCGTTCCGAAGATGCGAGATCAGGTAGCTAGTCTAATCGATAACCCTAAGAGTGGCACCCCGCGCAACTTCGAGCATGTGGCAGAGGCCGGCCAGCCGCTCTATGCTAGCCTGCTTATTGAGGCTTGGAAAGAGAAGCGCGATCCCGATTCGAGAATCTGGGTGGCCACACCCCATGTGAAAGCGCAGGAAATATTCGCCGCAGAGCTCGCCACTTGGGGAAACGAGCCAACCTTTCTACCTGAATATGAGTGGTCAGGTTTCGAAGAGGCGCTCCCTGACCCAGAATCAGCCGCCGAACGCATAGCTGTCCTCAAAGAGCTCGGCAAAAAACCCTCTTCTGACAGCGAACGGGTCGTTGTGCTCACGCAGTCCAGCTTCGAGGATCAAGCCCCCGCCATAGGCAGTCTAGAGAAAAACGCTCGCATCATTCGCGTAGGTAATGAACTCGATTTCGATGCCTTCGAAAAAGAACTAGAGGACGCCGGCTACGATCGCGAGTCGCAAGTGCATGAGCGGGGGCAATACGCCCTGCGTGGTGGCATCGTCGATTTGTTCTCGTGGCAGAGCCTTCACCCTGTCCGCATCGAACTGTTCGGCGACGAAGTCGATTCTCTGCGCGCATTCGAGGTTGATAGCCAAGCATCCATCGGCAAAGTCGACAAAGTAGAGGTGCTCCTATCCGAGGAAAATCTAGAACTTGTTAGCACGGTCGCTGATTATGTGCAGGAGGGGGACTTAGTCATCACCATTGAGGGGGAACCTTCTCTTGGGCAGGTCGCAATCACCAGCAAAGCGGCTCTGCAAACTGGCGATACCACCGCGGAGGAAGAATACACCGGCGCCTGCTTCGACGCCCCGCTTGGACACTTCGAAGCTGGCGACTTCGTCATGCAGGAGGCCCGACAGAAGCAGTTCGATAAGCAGCTACAAGAATGGAAGGATGAGAACTGGCAAGTCGTCATGGCCTTTCACACCACCGGCGAGCAAGAGCGTTTCGCCGAGTTGCTGGAAGAGCGAAAAACAGATGGCTCGTCCATTCACTCGCTAACGGCGAAGCTGAGTCGCGGCTTCACCGTTCCCGACGCGAAAATAGCTGTGCTGTCCGATGCCGAAATCTTCGGTCGCTATCAGAACCAATGGGCACGCCGCCAAGCTCGACTCACCCGCAAACGTCAAAATCAACAGCAGGTGCAAAACCTGCGCGAGTTTGGCTACGGCGACCTTGTCGTCCACGTGGAGTATGGAATCGGGAAATGCAAAGGGATCAAGACTAAGGAGCGCCCTGACGGAGAAGAAGAGGTATTAGAGATCGAATACGATGAGAGCGCCCGCCTCTTTGTCCCGCTCAATCAGGTCCACCTCGTTTCCCGCTACGTGGGGGCTGGCAAAAAAGCGCCCAAACTTTCCCGACTCGGCGACAAACGCTGGACTAAGCTGCGAAAAGAGGCCGAACAATCTATTTATGACTATGCAGGCAAGCTACTCGCCATCCAAGCAGAGCGAGAGACTGTAAGCGGCTATGCCCATCCCGAGGACGATAAATGGCAGTGGGAATTTGAGAACGCCTTCATCTATCAGGAAACCCCTGACCAGCTGCGTGCCATCGAGGACACCAAGCGCGACATGGAGTCTCCCCGCCCAATGGACCGACTCGTCTGCGGTGACGTCGGCTTCGGCAAAACGGAGGTTGCCATACGCGCCGCCTTCAAATCAATGATGGCAGGCAAGCAAGTGGCGATGATCGCCCCCACCACGGTGCTCGCCGATCAGCATTTTCAGAACTTCCGACAACGGATGTCAGACTTCCCGGTAAAGATCGAACAGCTGTCGCGCTACGTTTCACCGAAGAAAGCACGGGAGACACTCGCTAATCTGGCCTCGGGCAGCGTCGACATGGTCATCGGCACCCATCGGGTCATGTCGAAGGATGTGCGTTTTCAGGATCTCGGGCTAGTCGTCGTTGACGAAGAGCAACGCTTCGGTGTGCGCCATAAGGAACGTTTCAAGGAAGTGTTCCGCAATGTCGATGTTCTCA
>JAHDIL010000234.1:3102-4017 GCA_020630835.1 Verrucomicrobiota bacterium | reverse complement strand
GGCATTGAGCTCGATTACCGTTTGATTCGCGGCACAGGCATCGATCACCTTTCCGATATTCACCCCGTAGGCCTCGCGCTTGAGCAAGAGGCGACCGGTTAAATGCCCCACCATCGTAACATGCTCATTTTCGATAGCTTTGATGAGGCGCTTTGTCATAGCTTGCTCATCCAAGGTCATCGCATTGTGGATACTGGCCACCGTATAATCCAATTGCGCTAGGATAGAATCACAAAAATCAAGACTGCCGTCCTTCAAAATATCGACCTCACTCCCTGACAGAAGCCTAAACTTCTCCCCGCGTGCCTCGTAGCCTTTGTTGAGACCTCTAATATCCTCGATTTGCGCAAGTAAACGCTCTTCATTGAGCCCATTGGCTTGAAAAGAGCTCTTCGAGTGGTCTGCAATTCCCAGATATTCCAATCCCAGATCAATAGCTGCAGCCCCCATTTCCTCTAGGGAGTTTCTCCCATCGCTTGCGGAGGTGTGATTGTGGAATGTGCCTCGTATGTTCTCCAGTTCGATCAAGCGAGGGAGGGTCCCATCAGCCGCCGCTTCGAACTCGCCTGTGTTCTCCCGAAGCTCTGGTTGCACATAATCAAGTCCCAGTAATTCGTAGAGCCCACGCTCGTCCTCGATAGATGGCCTCTCGACGCCAGTCTTGCCCTCAATTGGCGTTAGACCATATTCGTTGAGCGAAAGCCCAAGCTCTCTCATGCGGCCACGCATCTCAACATTATGCGCTTTACTACCAGTGAAGTAGCTCAGAGCGAAAGGAAAGGCAGCATTTTCGACAACGCGCAAATCAGCCTGCAGCCCATTCCCTAGCCGCACACTCGCCTTGGTATCGCCTTGCAGCTCAACCTTCTCGACGGCATCTGCATTCGTGAAGTGCTCGATCAGCGACTTCGGTGC
>JAHDIL010000234.1:0-3092 GCA_020630835.1 Verrucomicrobiota bacterium | reverse complement strand
TGGTATCGGCTTGCAGCTCAACCTTCTCGTCGTGCATTCGTGAAGTGCTCGATACTTCGGTGCAGAGGAACTAACAAGAAAATCAAGATCATGCAGTGTCTCTTTCCCCCGCCGAAAGCTTCCTGCGATTTCAACCTGATTCGCTTCCGGATGCAGACGCAAATAGTCCCTCAACTCATGGGCGACGGCGATGACATCCCCCAGCCGAAAGCGCTCCGCATGGGCTGCCTGAAATGCTATGCTTTCCAAAATCTTCTCAACCGACTTCTTTCCGAAACCGGGCAGTTCACCGAATCTCCCCTTTTCACAGGCTTCTTTAAGACTGCTTAGGTCACCCACTTCGAGAGATTCGTAGAGCAACTTTACTTTTTTGGGCCCCAGGCCCGATAAATTAAGCAGGTCAAAGATGCCATCTGGAAACTCGGCACGCACCTTTTCATAAAGCGGCATCTTACCTGTTGTCGCCAGTGCTTGGAGCTTCTCCTGCAGAGCCGAACCGATCCCCTTGATTCCTCCTAGATCTCCAGTCCTTGCTCTCTCGACAATATCTCCGGAGAACTCGCGCACGACATCTGCTCCGTTCTTGTAAGCCCTGATCTTAAAGGCATTTTCCCCTTTGAGCTCAAGGAGCAAAGCTAGCCGATCCAAGGTATCAGCCAGAAAGTCGCGGGTAACAGGTGGAACGGATGACATGGTTTAAAAAGGCAAAAACAACGTGCGGATAAATTGACCCTCCGGCAATGCGCCAATTTGCGAAAGGAAAAACTCCTTGAAAAGCGCCACCGTATCAGGCATCACTCTTGCGACACTGCCCTCAACCAATCAATTTATGCCCAAACGCTCCTTCATTCTCTCATCCCTTGCCCTCTGCGCTGCAGCGAGCTCGCTGGCGGAAACGAAAATAGATTTTGTTACCCAAATCAAACCGCTTTTCGAAGGCACCTGCATCAGCTGCCATAACGAAGAGAAGGCAAAAGGCGATTACCGCATGGACACTAAGGAGTTTGCCTTTGCTGGTGGCGATCTCTATCCAGATGAAACGATCATCGCAGGAAAACCCGATGACAGCTCAGTCTATTGGATGACAACAGAACCTGCGGACAGCGAGGATGTCATGCCTCCGAAAAAACAGCTCACAGCAGAGCAACAAGACCTCATCAAAAACTGGATTGCTCAGGGAGCAGAGTGGCCGGAGGGCGTAACTCTGACGGAGCAACCACGCATGGATTTCACGGTGAACATCGAGCCTCTTCTTAAAAAAGGTGGGCCATTTTCACAGTTGGAGCACCGCATGCTGAACCTCTGGGTCGCCCAGGGAGCCGTTTGGCCAGAAGGAATCACTTTTGCCTCCGTCAAAGCCGGCGAAGAACCCAAGAAAGACGACGGGCCAGCTCTCCCTGCAGATGACTTGGCTCTCGTGGAGCGTATGCGTGCTGAGATCACTACCGCCTCCAAAGAGGAGAAAGAGAGTGATATGAAAGACTACACGACCAACATCCCTGTAGCAGGTGCCGATCTAGAGATGGTGGCGATCAAAGGCGGAGAGTTCATGATGGGGAGCCCTGATGCGGAAACCGGCCGCCTCGACGATGAAGGACCTCAACATAAGGTGAAAGTCTCTCCCTTCTGGATGGGGAAATATGAGATCACCTGGGATCAATATGAACCATTCATGATCACATCGATAGCACGCCAGAAAAACGGCGCCCCCGTGACCATCGAGCCAGATGCAGCACCTATCGATATCGTCTCCAGTCCGACGACACCTTACGTTGAAATGTCCTTTGGCATGGGCACCACGGGATACCCCGCTATCTCTATGACCCAGCACGCGGCACTAAAATTCTGCCAATGGCTAAGTGCCCAGACCGGACACTTCTACCGCCTGCCGACCGAGGCAGAGTGGGAATACGCCTGCAGAGCCGGCACGACAGGAGCCTACCACTGTCCGCCGGAGCAGCTATCGGAATACGCCATCTTCGACCCCGATCAAACGCGCTCCGGTTATGAGCCTGTTGGAACGAAAAAGCCAAATCCCTGGGGGTTACACGACATGCATGGAAACGTTATGGAGTGGGTCCTCGACCAATATCTCCCTGCGGTCTATGCGGACAGAAAAGACGGCGCGGAGAATCCGTTAGCGATCCCTCGTGCACTTTACCCCCGAGTCGCACGCGGTGGTTCCTGGTATGATCCACCTGAAGAACTGCGCTCAGCCCGCCGCATCTTTTCTGATGCCGAGTGGAAAATCCAAGATCCTCAGCTACCTAAGTCAATTTGGTATCACACCGATGCGCACTGGCTGGGTATCCGTGTCGTCCGCCCCCTAGAGACGCCATCAGCTGAAGAGATGCATCGCATCTGGAATCAGGGCTTGGGCGAAAACTAGTGACCGCCCTCTAAAGAAAATTGGCATGATGCTCGTTCATCAGTCACTTCGGGGACCCGCGATGCTTGTCGCGGGTTTTTTGTCCCTAGTGATAACGACACAAGGCCTTTCTGACGCAAAACCACCTCCCTCCGAATGGCGACTCATAAAACAGGATGAGCCGCACATGGGGACCCTCTTTTCTATCTACGTCTGGGCGCCGGAGCACAAGGTCGCCGATGCAAAGAGGGCGATAGCCCGCGCCTACATGCGCGTGCTTGACGTCACCCAAGTAGCCTCAGACTACTTACCCACCTCAGAGGTAAACCGCCTTGTCAAACATCCTGTCAATGAACCATTTCAGGCCAGCACCGATCTGCTCGCCCTAATTGCTGCATCACAATCTCTTCACGAGGCCAGTGATGGCGCCTTCGACATCACCTGCGGCCCATTAGTTCGTCTCTGGCGACAGAGTCGCCGAACGAGGAAACTCCCCTCAGAACATGAACGTAAGCGCGCCATCTCCCGCGTCGGCATGAGGCAGCTTCACATCGACACATCAGAATCAACAGTGACAAAAAATTCCGGCCCTCTCCTCATTGATCTCGGTGGGATCGGAAAAGGCTATGCTGCGGATCAGGCCCTGAAGACGCTCTCAGATGCCGGATTTCCTCGCGCACTGGTAGCGGCTAGCGGTGACCTGCGCGCCGGTGATGCTCCACCC
>JAHDIL010000233.1 GCA_020630835.1 Verrucomicrobiota bacterium | reverse complement strand
GCGGCATTCGCGTTGCTAGCATTCATTTTCAGCTATAGGCGTTGGCGAAAGCACGGGGCGATCCTAGCATTCGATCCCAATGCGACCTCATAGAGGCTGAAATGCAGTCCACTAAAAATTGGCGCGAACCATGCTTCACCGCATGTATGAAGAAAATTCCAACCTTACTGCTCTGCCTCATTTCTTCCCTTTCGATCCTCACCGCTGAAGAACAAGCCATAGAGAGCGCAGCAGGAATTCGCTTAGTCCCTATACCCGCGGGGAGTTTTCTCATGGGCAGCCCCGAGTCTGAGGAGTCGAGAGCAGAGGACGAGAAACAAACAGAAGTAACTATCACTGAAGACTTCTGGATGAGCGAAACTGAAATCACTCAGGCGCAATGGCTTTCCGTGACAGGGAAAAGCTTCGAAGATCTTATCGGTACAGCAGAAGGGCCACTCGGCCGCGGCGCCAAACTTGTAAAAGAGCCATCCGCACGCGGAGATGCCCAGCCAATGTGTTTTGTGAACTGGTCAGATGCTAAAGAGTTCTGCGCAATGCTCACGAAACAGGATCAAAAATCTGGCGCAATCTCTGCTGAGCAACAGTATGCCCTACCCACTGAGGCCCAGTGGGAATACGCTTGCCGGGCCGGGCAGACAACAGTGTTCGGGCTAGGAAAAAACACCCTAACAAGCGCCGAAGCAAACTTCTACGGCCCCAGCCCCTACGGGGTAGAAGAGAAGGGCGAATATCGAGAGAAGACGACCTCCGCGAAAACATTCGCCCCAAACCCGTGGGGGCTCTACGACATGCATGGCAATCTCTACGAATGGTGCGCCGACGGCTACGAGGAGCAGTTACCCGGTGGAACGGACCCTCATGTTGAGAAGGAAGGTGACGGCCGCATAATTCGCGGCGGCGCATGGGACCGTAAAGCAACAAGTTGTCGATCTGCCTATCGCTACAGCCGCGACCCAAATCGAAGAAATGCAAATATCGGATTCCGTGTGGTGCTACTCAATTCACCTCGCTAGAAAAAGCGTCCATTTTCGGCAGCCCCTCTCCGAGACTCTTCCTATTCTTAGGCCCTCATCAAAGAAGCGCGCCCCAGACCCAACACAACCGTCTATAGCAGAACTGGAGGACGGTTGGTTTGGTGCCGGTGGCGACAAGAGACGTCGAAGCGAAAAAGAATAAAATGGAGATCGATGCGACGGGCTACAGTGAGCTAATGCGTATGGGGGAATGCTCTCTCTGATCTAGATTTGAGGTTCTACTACTCTGTGACAGTTCGGCACCATTCACTATTTCTGCTTCAAATTGATCCATCCAAGGCGTTTTGTCTGCGGGATCTTAGCGCGCCACTTCTTAAGCACAGAATCCATCTCTGAAACCTTCTCAGGATATTGATGGTAAACATTGACCTGTTGATATGGGTCGTCCTTCAAATTGTAGAGCTGAGCCGGAGGCGCATCTGCCTCGATTTCACCGTTCGCTACGTCGCTGTTCACCATCTTAGTAAGAGGTTGGGTTGCCGCACCACCGAGAAGGTGATCTCCCACGTTATTGCCTTGGAAACCGCCTTCGTTCTGAGCTGGAATATAGACCCAATCTCTCTTGCGAATAGTTAGGTGCTCGGGGCTGTTCGGCGAAATGATAAGTTCGATACGAAGCGGTTTGGCAGCCGTGCCTGTGAACTCTTCAAATTGATCGATACTGTCGAGCTCGACATCTTCCGGCAATGGTTGCCCAACAACCTTAGCAACCGTAGCGAGCAGATCAATCTGGCTAACTAGCGCGGGCGACGTCGTCCCAGCAGGGATCTTGGCCGGCCACCGCACAACAAACGGCACGCGATGTCCGCCCTCCCAAGCACCGAACTTGAAACCCTGCAATTTTCCGTTCAACCGGTGCCCAGCTTCCCAGGCCTTCTGCCCCGTGTTGTTCAGCATACCACCATTGTCACTAGTAAATAGGATCATCGTGTTATCGGCAATTTCATGATCATCGAGAGCCTTGAGCACCTCGCCGACCATCCAATCCAGTTCATGGATGAAGTCGCCATACAGCCCACATTGGCTCGAACCATGGAAGCGCTTGTTTGGTGTGAACGGATGATGGATATGCGTCGTCGCCATATAGAGAAAGAACGGCTTATTTTCCCCTTCAGCCTGACTATCGTTTATCCATTCTACAGCTTTCTCGGCGAAGGTGATACCAACCGTATCGTCGCGATAGGTCATGTGTGCTTTCTCGGCACCGCCGATTATTTTATAGCCGCCTTTCTCAGGCCACTGCTGGGTTACTGACATCTTGCCCCCAACGAACGGATCCTTTGGATCCCAGCCAACAGGCCGATAATTTTCGACATAGACATACGGCGGACCGCTGTTCACCGTCGGCATACCGAAATAGTAGTCGAAACCGATCTCTAGAGGTCCGGGCTTTAGCTCCTCGTTCCAGTCGCATTTCCCTTTGCCAAACCCAAGATGCCATTTGCCGATAGCAGCAGTCGAATAACCGGCACTTTTAGCGACACTTGCTAACGTTGGGTGACTGGTATCGATCGTTAGTTCCTGCGAATGCGGCGTAGGCCCCCAGAAATTCTTGCGCAATGGGTATTGTCCGGTCATCAAGCCATAACGTGACGGCGAACAGACCGCAGATGGCGAATGCGCATCTGTAAATCGCCGCCCCTCTCGGGCAATGCGGTCAATATTTGGCGTCTGCACTTTTGTTGCACCGTAGCACCCCAGATCGCCGTAACCGAGGTCATCGGCGTTGATGAGTATGATATTGGGCAAGTCAGCCGGTGTCTCAGAGGCTACCTTATTTGCTTCCGGCACCTGGGCACTACAGAAGGAGGACACAAAAAAGGTAACCAATCCTGTTATATGTATTTTCATCACGTATTTCTATTTTTTGTCGAATCTATCGAGCTGGAGGCTCTTGATGGGCCAGCCGATTAGAGTAAATTAGTTGTTGTGTTCTGGGGTTCCTTTCGATTCCGTAGCAACAGGACCAGGAGAGACTGAAACGCCCTGTTTCAGAGTTCCAATATAGGCGACCAAATCGGCAAGACTCTCCTTCGGCAATTGCCCAAAAGAGGCAGGCATGAATGAGCGCCCCAATACAGCATTCGCTTTTTTGATCTCCTCCTGAGGAATAAACTGAGAAACGCCCCCCATGTAGGCAACCGTCTTCCCTGCTTTGGTTTCCCCAGCAAGAAAACCCTCAATGAGGGAACCATCTGTTTTTTCCACTCGGTAGAGACTATAGCCAGATTCGATCGCCTCATCAGGAGCGACAATCGCAGTTAACATATGTTCAAGGTCTCGATGCCCAGACCCATCAAGAGCCGGAGCGAGATCCTGCCCTTGATCACCCACCTTGTGACAGCCTAGACAGGCCTGAAAAATAGCCTGACCTCGTTTCATATCACCTGGATTCACACGAATGTATTGCGCCAACTGCTTCACTTTCGCACCCGATCCTGCTAATCGACGCTCCTCCTCGGAACGGAGTGTCACGAGAAGGGTTTCGGATTCTTTCGTAGCTGCAATTTTGTGGAATCGCTCCGCAGATTCGAAAGTAAAGTCAGCTTCTAAAATATGGCCCCCATCCCATAGAATTTTGATAATTCCAACCCCTTGAGTTGTCTTACTCAAGGTATCGATTATGCGAACACGTTGGACGGAAGACGCCGAGGAAAGAAGCTGATCGACGAGCTTGCTGGATCTCTCTTTGTTGATGGCAAAAAGAGACTCTGCAACAGAAACTCGCATAATAAGGTCGGCCTTCGGATTTTGCGCGAAGGCAACCATACTGTTTTCAAATTCCTTCGGTGACTTTGCCCAAACCTGCTGCAGAGCACTACGAACAGCCTTATCCTTCGTATCGAAAGAAATACCCTCAATCAATTTTGGCCCTTGCGGGATGGGATACCGAGCTAACAACTGCAAAGCCAACAGATGGCTCTTTGGGTTTTTAACCAAAACGGATACTACTGCGCCGAGCTCTTTAGCCAACTCCTCTCTCGGCATATC
>JAHDIL010000232.1 GCA_020630835.1 Verrucomicrobiota bacterium | reverse complement strand
GACTGCTACCGTATCAAGGCTCGTAACCAAACCCTGCGGTCCATACAGCTTGGCCGGATCTAGGGGTGCGGGCTTATCCGATGTCACAGCCTCTTCCCCCGACGGTGTTATCGCTTTCACAGCTGCGATCTCCGCCGTTTCGGCACGACGATCGATCGTGCGGCTCAGCTCAGAAACGCGTGCCAAAGTCGCCGCGGAAATCGGCCTAACTCCTTCAATCTCTTTAGGTGCTTCCGGCTGGGTATCGACAATGGTTACCAGGGCGCCACCTAGTTTCCTATCGTTTGCCTTTGCCTTTGCTATGTTAGGCGTGAGAGCCTGTGGCCATAAACCGCCACCGAGGAAGTAGCTCTCCTTCTTATACTTCGCACTATCCCAAGCAGGCAGTGTCACCCTAGCTGCGAAAGCAGGACTCACCCCTAACACTGCCACCAAACCCAACGCGGTGGTGCAACGGGCCCAACGGGGTCTGCAGACAAAGGCCAAACGCCTAGCCGTGTGCGCGCTATCTGGGTATTTTCGTGAGTATCCCATTTAGGCAGTCTGAAGCCGCAGCGGCGATTCATCCCGCTCATCAGACCCTTCCCATGCGGGTAAGGTGACGACCGAAGGGTTTTGAGATTCGAAAGTTTGTTCCAGCTGCTCGGCCGACATTCTGCGCATCTCGCGAGCCCGATTTTTAAGATCCTTACCGACACGGAGAAAAACTTGCTCAATCGCCTTTCCATATTCGGCATGAATTAAGGCTCCGCGAGCATCAGCCAGCAGACGCAGCATACGTTCCTCTTTCAGCAGCGCCTCGGCACGATAACCAAGAGACATGCCCATTTCCTTTCGCTGAGGGTCGACCAGAATGAGAACAGCGTTCTCATTCGGTCGACACGCACCAGCACCCTCGATACGAGCGTGGTTTAACAGCCAAAAACCCACCTCAGACAGCTCGACCCCTTCCGGGACCTCCTGTAAGTAGGTGCAGAAAAGTAATTGAGGAAATTTAAACTCAAGACGCGAGATCAACTTCATGACCCGCTCCCGCTCCGCCATCCGCATACGGTGCGAGTTGTCGTGAATTTTCCCGAGAAGACAGGCCTTATCCCCGCCACCGAATCGGACGCGCGATACCGAAACGGAGTAGCCGCACGAATAACAACGATGCGCCTCGGCGTCGACTGGTCGGTAGCATTTAGGGCACTTCATCCGAAAAACTGGAAATTACGTTTAATTCCTAATAATTATAGGATTTACGAAATTATAAAGATTTCCTAAATAAGTCAAGCAAGCATCCGCAAGAGAGAGACTTTTTCAGTCAATCCAGTGATAAAAGTGCCCTGAACAGCGATTAGGGTGCCATGGAGAAAGAACGGCACCTTGATAGACGGACGAGCCTAGCCGCAAAGATCTACCGCATGGAAAATGAGCCAACGCCCCCTCCCCTTCAGGATTCTGGACAGATCCCCACTCTTGCGACCCTAGTCATTAACGTTTCTAAGCCATGTCATTTTTCGAAATAAAGAAACGTTTTACCAGTCAGTCGACGCTTTCTTCTAGGTGGTAGAAAGAATGTTTCCTCGATTCCGTTCTTGACAATTGATAGAAACCCTATACAAGCGTGAAAACAGCGATTGAGCTCCTGAGAATACTCGTGCCGAAGTCCCACATAACTAAGAGAAGCTTCTTTCTCGAAAAGAAGCGAAAAACCTCGGCCCTCAGCTCATCTATTACGAATATGGAATGGAGACTGCTTCTAGCGGTCTGCGCGCTACGTGGCATTCGGTTGCACGTCCCCAAATTATTTCACAAACCTTTACAACCTCGTTTTACGTAACTTTTAAGCATGGCAAATCTCGAAATGGATGGCGGCATCAAGATCTACCTCAGAGAGATCGGGAAAACGGCTTTGCTCACACGCGAAGAGGAAGTCGAACTAGCTGACCGCATCAAAAAAGGCGACAAGGAAGCGCGCGCCCATATGATCAAGGCCAACCTGCGCCTGGTCGTCAAAATCGCCCAGGATTACGCCAACTATGGGCTCCCCCTCCTGGATCTTATTTCCGAGGGGAACATAGGCCTCATGAAGGCCGTTGAGCGTTTTGATCCGAATAAAGGTGGAAAACTTTCTACCTACGCGGCTTGGTGGATCAAACAATCGATCAAGCGAGCCCTTGCCAACCAGAGCAAGACGATCCGACTCCCCGTCCACATGGTGGACAAGATTTCGAAAATGCGCCGTGTAGCCATGGTTCTCAGTGAAGAGCTGGGACGCGAGCCCACCGACGAGGAGCTGGCGGAGGAAATCGGTATCGACCGTGCGAAGCTTTCACACCTTAAGAGTGCGGCCCTTCGTCCAGCCTCATTGGATGCCCCGATCAGTGATGATGATACCACCGAGTTCGGCGAAATCATTGGTGACGATCGAGCCCAGAATCCACTAGAGGTGCTTAGTCACAAGAACATGCACATGCAGCTCGACGATCTACTAGAGGTCCTCGACGAGCGCGAGCGCAAGATTATTGATGCACGTTTCGGCCTAGCTGGGCAAAAACCAAAAACCTTGGAAGAAGTCGGTCAGGAATTCGGTGTTACCCGTGAGCGCATTCGTCAGCTGCAGAACATCGCGCTGAAAAAGCTGCGCCGCGCCCTGCAGAAAAAGGAAGATCCTGGTCCACGTCCACTCAAGCAGGACGGCTCGCCAGAAGAAAGCAGTGATAGCGATTTCTTCCGTGATGATGAACCAGCCGTGATGCTGTGATTTAATTCACACGACACAAGCCTGAGTGTGCGCCTCAGGGACTCTCCCCCAACCACGAGTTTACACTCGCGGCTACGCGGGACCTTGCTCACATCCGCATACGTAGCCGCAGCCGTCAGGTCGCGGAGGCTCCCTAACGTAGCAGCAACCCCTTAGGAGAGTGCCTGTCTCAGGTCATCGAGAATATCATCAATATGCTCGATCCCGATAGAGAGCCTGACCAAACCAGGGGTAATGCCACCCGCTGATTGTTGCTCCTCATTGAGCTGCGAATGAGTCGTGGACGCGGGATGGATCGCCAAAGACTTCGCATCGCCAACGTTAGCTAAGTGCGAAAATAGCTCCAGCTTTTCGATGAAAGCTTTACCTTTCTCCATCCCACCTTTGACCTCGAATACCACCATCGATCCTCCGGTGCCACTGAGATATTTCTGCGCCTTCTCGTATTCCGAATCTGTGGTTAGACCGGGATAGCGGACCCACTCCACCTCGGACTCACTAGAGAGAAATTCTGCCACTTTCAGCGCATTCTCACAGTGTCGCGCCATGCGGAGAGGGAGTGTTTCAATCCCCTGCATCATGAACCACGCATTATCCGGCGCTAGGCAAGCGCCGAGGTTCCGCAGCGGGACCGTGCGCATACGAAGGATGAAGGCAAGGGGGGCGAGCGGCTCGGGCAAATCATGCCCCCAGCGCAAGCCGTGATAGGAGTTGTCTGGATTGTCATAGAGCGGATGCTTGCCGCCAGACCAGTTAAATTTGCCCGAGTCGACGACGATACCACCAATACCAACTCCGTGCCCCCCCATCCATTTGGTAAGAGAATGCACAACGATATCCGCCCCATGCTCGATCGGACGCGTCAGAGCCGGCGTCGAAAAGGTCGCATCCACCACCAAAGGAAGCCCGTGAGCATGCGCTACATCGGCCACCGCCTCAAGGTCCGTGACCTCACATGCTGGGTTAGAGACCGTTTCGCAGAAAACTGCCCGTGTCTTATCGTCGATAGCAGCAGCAAACGCCTGCGGATTCTGTGAATCAACGAAGCGGACTTCGATCCCCAGTGCTGGCAGAATATCATTGAACTGCGTGTAAGTGCCCCCGTAGAGGTTGCGAGCTGAAACGATGTTATCCCCAGCCTGAGCGAGGTTAATGATACTGTAGAAGACGGCAGATGTGCCAGAGGCAAGAGCCAAACCGCCCATCTCCGGAGCCCCCTCCAAGAGAGCAACGCGACGCTCCAGAGCATCGTTCGTGGGATTCATCAGTCGCGAGTAGATATTCCCCAACTCCTTCAGGGCAAAGAGGTTGGC
>JAHDIL010000231.1 GCA_020630835.1 Verrucomicrobiota bacterium | reverse complement strand
ACAGCGTCAGATGCTCGAACATCTGATTAACGAAATGTCAGATGCTATACTCGTGGTGGATGCTGACCTAAACCTCCAGTTCTACAATCAGGCCGCCAGTAATCTTTACGATTTAGGTCAAAACAGCCTAGGCACCGCTCTCCTAACTCTTTGTCGCAATCATCGAATAATCGATACCGTTCAACTCGCTCTGCAAATTGATAGTCGCGTCTCTGAGAGTATCGAGGTTAGAGCCCATCGCTTCGCAGAGCATGGAAAACCATCTGGGAAGGAGCATATCGCTGCCCCCGAGGTTCGGGAATCGATTTACCACCTGGAGGCAGAGCCCATCGATCTGCAAGTTAGCGATCACAAGAAGAAAGGAGGGTGCTGGCTGCTCATGCGCGATGTCACGGAGCAACTAGCGACCGAACAACTGAGACGCGACTTCGTGGCTAACGCCTCCCACGAACTGCGCACCCCGCTCTCTATTATCGGAGGTTATCTTGAAATGTTGGCCGAGGGCGAAGGTGAGCTAAGCGCCCCCCACAATCGGAAAGCCCTGCTTACCATGCAAAAGCACTCAGAACGGATCTCCAGGGTGGTCGAAGACATGCTCTCTATCTCCAAGCTGGAGAATGCTCAAGAGCTTTTGAATGAAGAATGGTTCAATCTCAAGGACTCCGCAGCCAGCATGATTGAGCACCTGAAGCCTATCATCGATGAAAAGCAGGCCGTTGTTCAGATTAAAGAATCTGCCTCCCGCGAGCAGAAAGGGTGGTTCCTAAATGGTGACCGTCTTTACTGGGACCAGGTATTCTTCAATCTCATCGAAAACGCTCTCAAACAGAATAATACGCCAGGACTGCAGATATTTATCGATTTCTCCGAAATGAACGGTCGTTACCATATCTCCGTATCTGATGATGGAATCGGGATACCCGCTGCCGATCTCGGCAAGGTTTTCAAACGATTCTACCGAGTGCAAAAACACCACTCGACTAAGGATATTAAAGGCACCGGCCTAGGTCTCTCCATTGTCAAAAGAGCCGTCGAAGCCCACCATGGCACCATCAGACTGACCAGTGAACCCGGCGTTGCTACGGTTTTCACCATCGAGCTCCCCTCTCCGTCGCCAAACGAACTGGCGACAGCGAAATTGTGATTCATTTGGCTTTCCTGATCGTCAGGAAAGATAATAAACCCTCTTGGCGGGTCCTGAAAAAAGGGGCATATTCTCCCGATACTCCGCCCAGCAATCCCCCTCAATTGCCTTATGAGCTACTTACCGATTCCGCGCCACATTTCGTCACGTCGGCGCCTGCTTTCCTCCCTTAGTCTCGCGGGCTTAGGGGCTCTACTGCCGCCCACCTTCGGCCAGAGTCGGCGCGAACTCCCCCTATCAACACGATTCGTGGGTGAGGATAAATTCCGGCGTATCGTGAAGAAAGCCAATACTGAGAACTGGTCTGCACTCCCCATGGGAGAGCGAGTCATTAAGGTCGCCCGTGAGCTACACGGCACTCCCTACGAAAACTTTACGCTGGAGATCGACGATCATGTCGAAGCCCCGTCAGCTAATTTCAACGGCCTCGATTGTTGGACGTTCTTCGAGATCAGTCTGGGTATAGCTCGTATGCTCAGCGACAAGGGCTCAACTTACGATGCAGAGGATTTGCTTCATGAAATTCAGTTCACCCGCTACCGGGGGGGAATCTGCACAGGCAACTACCTCGAGCGTATCCACTATCTAGCTGAATGGTTCTTCGAGAATGATGCGCGGGGCACCTGCCGTCACATCACCGGAGATCTACCTGGCGCCGCGACCATCACCGGGAGACGCATCAGCGAAATGACAGTGCTATGGAAACACTATCGTTACCTCAAAAACAATCCCAAACTACGCACACCTATGGGCGAGCTCGAGGCAGAAATCGCCAAACTACCCGTTCGCTACATACCGACCAGTAAGGTGGCCGCTATCGAGCCGAAACTACAAAATGGCGATGTCATCGGTATTGCAACCAAGCATCATGGTGGATTCTGCAGCCATGTCGGCCTGGCCATCCGCACCGACGATGGCGTCATGAGACTCATGCACGCCTCGCGCGACTACCGAAAGGTTGTGATTGATAAATCGATTTCTGGCTACCTGAAGAAATATTCTAAACATGCAGGCATCATCGTGGGGCGCCCTCTGCCTCTCACAGAAACGGTCACCGATAAAGAGCAGTATCTCAAAAACCTCCGCTCGCTCGTGAGCTAGAACATAGCCTCCTCCTCATGGTTGAGAATTATAAACAAACGCGCAAAGCTCGCTCCGGGAAAAAGCGCCGCCGATTACGCCCCTGGATTAAACGCATCTTCACCCTTTGCCTAATCATCGCCGCAATGGGAGCGGTTTGCCTTGTGGCGATCTTTTTTTACTACCAAGCAAAAGCTAGATCTTACGACCTCGCTGAACTAAAGAAGGTTCCCGAGCGCACTCTAGTCTATGATCATAAAAAGGAATTAGTTGGGCATGTGAGTGGTCATGGAGAAAACCGACTGATCGTTTCCATAGACCAGGTCTCCCCCTTTTACATTCAGGCCCTCCTCGCCCGGGAGGACACACGGTTCTACGAACACGGAGGCATAGACTACCTGGGACTCCTTCGCGCCACCCTGCGCAATCTTCGCGCAGGCGAGATGGACCAAGGGGCCTCAACTATCACCATGCAACTGGCGCGCAACTCCTTCGGCCTGCGTGAAAAAAGCATTGCCCGGAAGCTGCTGGAAACGGCCATCGCGCGACGCATAGAGAGAGAATATTCAAAAGATGAAATCCTCGCCTTCTACGTCAATCGCGTTTACTTCGGCTCAGGCCTATACGGGATCGAACGAGCCTCGCAAGGTTACTTCATGAAACCCGCAAAGGATCTCACTCTCTCGGAGAGCGCTATACTCGCGGGTGTCATCCGGGGGCCGAGTTTATTGAACCCCTTTCGCAGCGAGGACAGTGCAAAGGCAATTCGAGAAGAAGTCATAACCCGTCTCGTGGCGGAAGGACTCGTTACAGCGGACCAAGCTGCCGCGGCTACCGGAGAAACGCTTACCTTACGCCCCCCCTCGCAACGCCTAGCCACAGGCAGCTATGTGCTAGAGGCCGTGGACGAACTTCTCAACGCCTTTCTTATCGAGGAAGACATAAAACGCGGTGGACTGCGCATCTTCACAACCATTGATAACCAACTGCAAAAGAAAGCCATCACGGCCCTCGACTCTCATCTTACAGGAATCGAATCGCGCAAAGGCTTTGCCCACCCGAGAAAGGGCGCCCATCAAAAAGGCAAAAATACGCGTTACCTGCAAGGAGCCGTCGTCACTCTCGACAATAGGAACGGCGCTATCCGAGCCCTCGTAGGGGGGCGCGACTTCAACGACAGCACCTACAACAGGGCCTACAGAGCCGAGCGCCAAGTTGGCTCGAGTTTCAAGCCCTTCGTTTACTCTGTCGCGACGCATCGCCGCGGAATCCTACCAGGCGTTTTTATCAGTGATAATCCCCTAGCCCTGCGTGTAGACGGAGGACCCGTTTGGCGCCCTAAGAACAGTGATGGAAAGTTCACCGGTCTCCAAGCTGCAGCCGTCGGGCTTATCCGTTCACGGAATACGATGTCAATCCGTATGGGCGCCTTTGCTGGCCTCGACCAAGTGAAGGACCTCGCGAAGGCCCTAAAATTTGGAGATATTCCCGATTCACCTGTCGTTCATCTAGGGGGCTTCGAGAGCAGCCCCATGACCGTGACCAGCGCTTACTCAACTCTCGCAGCAAAAGGCACCAATCATATGCCCTACCTCATCGAAAAAATCGTCAATAGCGAGGGTGTCCTGCTCTATGAAAACCAACAACGCAGTCGTGCCCTATTCCCCGAATCCGTTGCATGGGTGACCTCGGATGTGCTTGGGAAAGTTATGGATGAAGGCACTGGAAAACGCGCTCGATCTCTCGGCTACGCAGCTCCTGCTTATGGGAAAACTGGCACAACAAACGACTACCGAGATGCCTGGTTCCTCGGCTATACAGACAAACTTACCACAGGTGTCTGGGTTGG
>JAHDIL010000230.1:295-4073 GCA_020630835.1 Verrucomicrobiota bacterium | reverse complement strand
ATGTCTCTGGTTCGATGGCGGAATTTCTTCCCCAAGTGGTGAGGGAGGTGGATAAAAACTTCGAAAACGCGCCGATTGTTTATGTTAAGAACATGCTGCTGCGCCCTGAATATAAAAATCAGGCAATGGTGCGACTCATCGTTCCCGAGGAGGTGATTCCCCGGGTTCCTTATGAGGGGAGAATGATGAATACCCCATATTGGTTCTTGTGGGGTGATCTTCCGAAGAAAGCCCCTCAGCGCTATGTGAACCGTCTAATTGAAACGTTTAAGACTCGTCCGAATTCCTTTCTTGCCGTTACCGACCATGACCGCTCGGGCGTTCGTGAAGCGATTGATTTTTTGATGGAGCAGGAAATTGATTCACTCTACATATTTTCCGATTATGAGGACTTCGTGGACGAAGACACCGCTCTTGAGGTAGGGCAGAAGCTAGGGCGGCGGAAAATTAAAACCTATGTGCAGCCAGCTGAGCGAGGCACGGATTTCCTTGATGCGATTACGAAGAAAGTGGTTAACCGCACGCGCGGGCGTCAGTTGCCGTCGTTGACGGCGATTCGCCGTGGGTCACTAGAGGATGTGGAGCTTGCTGACTCTAGTCTTCCGGCTATTGAAAACGTGATGAGCTATGCCTCACCGCGTAAGGAGATCTATGATGCAGAGCCATTCTCGTGGAAACCGAGCGGATCTTGGGCGCGCATCAAAGAAGTCGATACGAAACACTACACGGCTCTTTTCTATGGACCACAAGCTCGTGGCGCAATTTTCCTGAAAAATAATGCGGGCGAATACATCCAGAAACCAATTACTTTTGGTTGGCATAGCTGGAAGGTGTTTCCAGACCACCCAGATCCTGCCTTCAGAAGGCGTGGGCGTAAGTTCCTGCGGGCTGATGAGCCAATCGTCAAAGATGACGAGTTTCAATGGAACATGGTGCTCGAAGATGAATTAAAGATGGAGGTCAGACTCTATCTTAAAGAGGGAGGAATGACGGCGACCTATACGGCCGATTTGCCGACGGATGGGACAAGTGATAACGCTCATATCAGCTTTTGGATGCCTAGCTTGGCTTCTGAGAGAAATGATTTGTTTTTCGGTTACGATTTGCCGGGGCAGGGAGCGAAGCTCGAGCAAGTCCGTGTCGGGGCCATGTCAAACTACTTTACGATGGAGTTACCCCGCGAGCTTCGCGATACCTATGGTAAGCAGTGGGCGCAAAAAGGTTTTGAACCGGGTGATGTCACCCGGAAATTTAACGAGCTCATTCGCGAGTATCCTGGGGGTGTCCGTGAAATCGTGACTCAAGGGCCATCGTTCGCCGAACGGGTCATTACGATGCGGACTACCTCTAAGCAGGTGCTCATGGGAACTTGGGCGGGGAGAGACAAAGAGCCGTGGGAGGGGTATGCGGGCACTTTTCACCGACCTCACAATCGACGGACGGGTTTCCGTAAGTCGGAAGCTCTCGAGATCGAAATCAAGTAGGGTCAGCGCACCTTCGTGCTGACTGCTTGAGCGGGATTGTGTGCGATCTCACGCTAGCCCGTGCCCTAATACCTAAAACGAAACATGGAGGAAATGAGAAGTGAACAATTATCAGGAGAGTTAAGAGCGAGGCCATTTGATTGGAGAGCGCGAGCGGCATATGTTCAGGCTCTGGTTGGAGAAGGGCGGAAAGACGTAGCGATCATCGCTATCAACGAGGGACAAGAATATGGGATCCCACAAGAGGGTGAGGCTTGGCTGTATGCCGCGGAATGCTATGCATCAGTTGGTGCACTAGAACAGGCTAGACGGCTAGTCGAGAGCTCGCTGCGCCTCGACCCCGATTGTAGGGACGCGCGTGCCCTTTACGACAGGCTTCTCGTCGAGCCACGGCGAGGCGTAATTCAAGGTGATGAGCCCATCGGTGTGACGGGCGGAGACCACCATGAGCTGCCGACTCACCCTGGTCTGGTTCTTTCACTAGCCAAGATTGATGAACTTTATGAGAACGAGGGAGAAACGAAGCGTAGACGAGAAGCTGCAATCAAAAGTGACAGGCTTAAGTCGCTTGCGGCAACGATTGTAGTCCACGGGCTCCTGCTCATACTTGTCTGGTCAATTGTCGCTAAGGTGCCGCCAAATGCCCCGCCTGGTATTAAGGTTGCCAGGTTTCCTATTGTCGAGCCTGATCCACCGATTCCCACGCCACGGCGGCATAAGGTCCCGGCTCAGACTGCTGCTGGTTCTTCCGTCGTGTTCACCAACGCCATCGGCGCTGATTTGGGGGCTAGCATCAGCCTGCATACCGTAGCCATCGATACATCTTCGGATATCTCGGCTGGCATCAGTCCAGAAGGATTTAGTCCGTCGATGCCCTCCCTGCTGCCGCTGACTCCTGAAGATGGGCAGAAGCGACTTTTTAATCAGCCTATCGACGGCCGAGTCCTTGGCGTTATTTTGGATGTCTCTGGGTCAATGGCGGAGTTCCTACCTCAAGTAGTGAGGGAGGTGGATAAGAATTTTGAAAATGCCCCCATCGTCTACGTGAAAAATTTTCTCCTCCGCCCTGAGTTTCGCGATGAGGCAAGCATCCGCCTGATTCTCCCAGAAGAGGTCGTTCCTAGAGTCCTGTATGAGGGAAGTATGATGAATACGCCGTATCATTTTCTCTGGCATGATCTCCCGAGAAAGGCGCCTCAGCGTTACGTTGATCGACTTATCGAGAGTTTCAAAACTCGTCCGATTTCCTTTCTCGCGACGACTGATCATGACCGTTCGGGAGTCCGTGAAGCAATCGATTTTCTGATCGAGCAGGAGGTGGATGCGCTCTATTTGTTTTCTGACTATGAAGACTTTGTCGATCCAGGGGTGGCTTTAGAGATTGGGCAGAAACTCGGGCGCCGACGGATAAAGACCTATGTGCAGCCAGCTGGAGGAGGGACCGAATCCCTAGATTTAATAACGCGGCGCCTAGTAAACAGGACTCGAGGGCAGCGTTTGCCTTCGCTGACTGCCATTCGTCGAGGTTCTCTCGAGGATCTTAGCGACTCGAAAGCTGATGAGCAGTTGATTGAGGATGTCATGACTCATGCGCAGCCGCGTCGCGAGATGTTTGATAATCAGCAGTATTCCTGGAAGCCAAAAGCGTCTTGGTATCGCATTAAGGAGATCGAGACTCCGCATTATACCGCGGTGTTTTTTGGTCCAGAGGCGCAGGGAGCGATTTTCTTAAAAAACAGAGCAGGTGCCTACATACAGCGCCCCATTCGCTTTCACTGGCACAGTTGGAAAGAAATTCCTGAGCACCCTGATCCTGCTTTCCGTAGACGTCATCGGCAGTTTCTCAGAGCTGATGAGCCAATTGTCAAAGATAGCTCCTTTCAGTGGAATATGGTCTTAGAAGACGAACTGAAGATGGAGGTAAGACTGTATTTGAAGGACAATGGAATGACGGCGACCTACACCGCCGATCTCCCGAATGATGGGACTCGGGACCACGCCGATATTCGCTTTTTGATTCCTGAGTTAGCTACGGAAAAAAGTGATTCTTACTTTGGTTATGATCTTCCAGCTCAGGGGGCACGCCTCGAACAGCTTCGGGTCGGGGCAAGGGTGAACTTTTGGACGATGGAACTCCCGAGAGAGCTCCGAGATACCTATGGGAAGCAATGGTCTCAGCAGGGTTTCGAGCCAGGAATCGTAAAACGACAATTTAATGAACTCATTCGCGAGTATCCCGGTGGAGTGCGTGAAATTGTCACTCAAGGTCCCTCTTTTGGTGGGCGTGTAATATC
>JAHDIL010000230.1:0-270 GCA_020630835.1 Verrucomicrobiota bacterium | reverse complement strand
TGCGAGGGTGGGGCAGACGGCGAGATTCGGAACCTTGGGAAGGTTTTTCCGCGGTCTTTCTCCGCCCCGAAACGCGTCGAACAGGTTTTCGCAAGTCGGAAGCGCTTGAAATTGAGATTGAATGAAAAAATACTTATCTGAACGTCGGACAGAGAAGAATTGGGAGAAATTGTGTGGTATTTTGCTACCACTTCATTAAAATGCCCCAACCGAGATATGAGCAGCGGAGAAATTTTAGCCCAACTGAATGCGAATCCGACGGACTGGGAC
>JAHDIL010000229.1 GCA_020630835.1 Verrucomicrobiota bacterium | reverse complement strand
GAGCGATGTGGCTTTGTTTGGTCAAGATGGGCTTGTTCGAAAGCAAGCGGCTTAGTTTACAGCTGGTAAATCAGGCGTTGGAATCCAGGAGCGCGTGACGACGCATGCCTTCCGCATTGACTCGACTCTGCCTTATCAGAGTCTCGGCCCTCCTGGCCCCGTCGCGACCGCTCCTGTCCAAAAGCCCCACAAGCTTTCGACGCTTTTTTGCGTCGCCACTGTTTTGCGCCTTCGAGATTGCTATTCGCGTGTCACATACTCCGAGCTAAGATAGCGATCATCGAAATCTAAGGTCACGAACCAAGCAACGGATGATGGTGGAGGTTCGGCAGCGACTGTAGCAAGACCATCCTGCATGGCAATAGTTAGGGGAAGGGCTTTCCAATTAGCTTTTGCTGAGTGCCCTTCGTCATCTGTTGTGTAGAGGGTGGCCCCTTTCGGTTCTGCAGAAATGGAAAATTGAATTTGGTATTGAGAACCTTTTTTATGAAAGCTCTTCTGAGTTCCCCAGGGTTTTCCTGAGGCGATAACGCTGCGAGCGAAATCATAGGATTCGGGTCGGCGCCAAGCTGCGTGATGGCTATGGCCCATATCCGGAACGATCGAGATCTGTCTCGGCCCTGAAGTTCGGCGGTAAGTATCAGAAAATTGAGCCATAGGAAAGTGAGTATCGCCTGTCCACGAATACCAAAGAGTGGGTATCGTCACGGTGTTCATGCGCAATGAGGCGTCCCAAATGTCTCGATAGACTGGGTTCTCTGAGAGAGCGACTCCGTATTGGTTAGGGACTTGAGCTAGGCTTCCACAACCATACGTAGGAGCAGCAAAGCAAAAGCGGCTATCAATACCGATGAGAGTGCTGGTAATGATCCCGCCCCATGAAATTCCCATGACGCCAATCTTTGATGGATCTATTCTTGGGTCGTTCCTAAGTAGGTTGTTCGCTTGGATGCCTGCTGCGACGGCGTGAAACATCCACTGGTCTTGCAGGGGGCGATCAGAATCTCTAAAGATGCCGGTGCGTGCCGGGCCTGGGTGAGCGTGGCGTTTCCATCGACCGACGGAGGGTTCACCGTCTTTGGCAATCTCATTGGTTTGGCCTTCGACGGCAATGCTGATGGCGGCGAATCCGTGATCATTCCACTTTTCCACCCATTCGCTAAATGCGGTTCCTCCCCCGCCATGAATAAGGACGATGGCCGGAAGTGGGGTAGGACTTTCGGGGACGCCGAGAATGGAGAAAATTTTCGAAGGCTTTCCTTCGTAGTCGATGCTTTGGATGAATAATTCTGTTTGATTACTTTTTTGATCGTTTGAGATGATTTCGAAGGCGGGCTGAGGACCCTCCTCGGTTAGAGTGCGTAGAGGAAGAAGTGCGTCGGCTGCCGTTAATGGTGAGAGGACTAGGCAGGCGGCCACGAAGCTGTGCAGTAGGTGAGTCATGTCATGAACGATGAGCTATTTGTCGGGAAAAGTCAGTAAGGGCTTTGCCGCAAAAACGTTATGGAGCAGCTGGGAACTGCGAATAGCTGGAATGGAGCTGGAAAGGCCTTTTTAGGGAGGCGAATCAATGAGAATGCGCCTCAGGCCTCGCTTCATCCTGAGCTTGCTTTTGCGGGTGTGCCTAGCCAGAGTTGGGGAGACCTCCTATGATTGACGCCCTACAAGCTTTTCTGCCTACTGTCCCCGTTGCTGCGATCGCCGTCTACGTGATTCTCATGGTGGTTGTTATTGCCTTTTTTCGAGAGTGGGGGACGCCAGATGTGGTCGCTTTGGCTGCTTTGGCCGCTATTCTGGTGTTGGGGATTGTGCCATTGGATGACCGAGTCAGCTCTGATGGGACCCTGAAACGGGGGCTTTTCTCCATCTTTAGCAATGGTGCGCCCATGACCATTGCTGCTATGTTTGTCCTTAGCGCTGGGCTGGAGCGAACTGGAGCGATCGATGCACTGGGACGCTTATTTTCTCGGCTGGCAGGCAAAAGTATGCTGCGGGTGATGTTTGTCATGATGACGATGGTAGCTATCCTGTCGGCGTTCATAAACAACACCCCTATAGTCGTGGTTTTTCTGCCTATCGTGCTGGCTCACGCGCGGTTGGAGAATCTCTCCGCTTCGAAGCTGCTCATTCCGCTTTCTTTTGCCTCTATCCTGGGGGGGACTTGCACGCTTACGGGAACGTCGACGAATCTCATCATCGATGGCGTGGCTCAGGAAAATGGCCTTGAGCCCTTCGGCATGTTCGAGTTAGCGAAGCTTGGGTTAATTTATGGCGTCATAGGATTTGTTTACCTGCTGACAATTGGGCGCAAGTTGCTCCCGGAGCGCAGTGCGCTGAGTCAGCTTTTTGACCCAAGCCAAGCGCGAGAGGTCCTCACTCAGTTTCAGGTGGAGCCGGGTTCCCCGCTTGTGGGGAAAACGCTAGTAGAGAGCTTTCTTAAGGATTACCCGAAGGCGCGTGTCATGGAGGTGCGTCGTCGGGGGCGAACGCTGAAGACACCGCTGGATGAGCTCATGATTCATGAGAAGGACCGGCTTTTGGTGACGATGCGCGGCGAGAGCCTCTCGACGCTTCGCGAGGAACAGGGCGTCAAATTTGAGGGGGATGAGAGTTTGATGCTGACGCAGCTGGAGACGCGTGAGCTTAAGCTGCTGGAGGGGATTATTGGCCCTCGCTCAGCTATGGTGGGCAAAAACCTCAAAGAGATAGGGTTTCGGCGGAATTTTGGTGTGAATGTTTTGGCGGTTCATCGTCAGGGAGTGAACCTGCGGGCGGACTTTAGCACGATCCGCCTAGCTTTCGGGGATACTCTTTTCATGGAGGGACCGCCGGAGGCCTTTGTAAAGCTGCGTGAGCAGCAGGATTTTATCTCGCTGTCGGATCTGCCTGAGCGGAAGGTGAACAAGCGTAAGGTGGGGGTGGGGGCTGCTATTGCAGCTGGTTTCATTTTAATGGCCTCGTTCAAGGTGCTGCCTATCGTCTCGCTGGCAATCTTGGCAGCGGTAGCCATGATCCTTTTCCGCTGCCTGACTGCTCAACAAGCCTACGAGGCGGTCCAGTGGAATATTATCTTCCTTATCTTTGGTATGCTCGGCCTGGGGTTGGCGATGGCTGAGTCTGGCGGAGCGCAGCTTTTAGTCGACGGTATCATGAGTCTAGTCGGTGGCTTTTCCCCCTTTGTCATTCTCTCGGTGATCTATCTCCTTAGCTCGATCCTGACGGAGCTGATCAGTAACAACGCTGTAGCGGCACTGTTGACTCCTATCGTGATTAAGATGGCGGCCGTCATCGAATACCAGGGAGACATCGGCGTCGACCCACGGCCTTTTATTGTCGCAATGATGTTTGGATGCAGTGCCAGTTTCGCCACGCCGATTGGGTATCAGACGAATACCTATGTCTATGGAGCTGGTGGCTATCGGTTCAATGACTTTCCGAAAGTTGGCGTGCCTTTGAATCTGCTCCTTTGGATCATCGCTTCGTTTCTTATTCCTCTGTTCTGGGATTTTTAACTATGACATCTGACGATCTGAAAACTCTACTCGCATTGCTGGAAAAGCGGATCGCTGTGATCTCTGATCCCATGCGCGAAACCGATCCTCACGGTCATCTCAAGATGCTGCAGGAGGCCTCTGAGGCGATTATGGCTTGGGAGGCAGAGCATAAACCATCTTGCAAGCCCAGGTTGCGCCATTTTCTCGAAAATTGCAGTTATACCAAGGCCGAAGCTTGGGTGGCGGAAGAGCTGGCCAAAGGTTGAGCGCGAGCTGCCTTTAGCGGCTTTTTTCTGTCATGGATAGACCACCAACCAAACCAGTGTCGTGTAGGGTTGGTAGTCCAATCTACTGTAGTCCGAACGCAGCGCTGACAGAGGGGCGTGTGCCCAGTTTAGGTCTTGAAGTCGTGCAGCGTCCTAAGGGAAAAAGACCCGAACCGTAAGCGGGTTTTTGCACTACTGTGGCAAATTAATGCCGGGTGCTATTTGCTGCCCGGGGCTAGGAGGCGCCGCGGCTGCTTCCTCTTTTTCGGTGACGAGCAGCTCAGCACGATCTTTCATTAGCGAGTCTACTTGAAAGCTGCGCACAAGGAAGGTG
>JAHDIL010000228.1:1786-4118 GCA_020630835.1 Verrucomicrobiota bacterium | reverse complement strand
ATGCTAAACTGGTCGCTAGTCTCCGGCCGCAGCAGCTCTCACAGCTTGGTAAAAATCCGTTCGTTATTAGCTTAAGTGGCAAAAAAGGCCGCTACATACGCCTTACTGTCCAGTCAGATCCGAAAGCTAAGCCGATAGACTTCCAGTTTGCTGAGCTGCAGGTGTATTCAGGTGGTGAGAATATGGCTCGGGGGATGCCGGTGACCGCATCGCACCCTGTGCGCAATGCGCGTTGGTCTCCCGAGTTTCTGGTCGACGGTTTTACCAGTCGGTCGAATCTATTGTCCTATGAGGATTGGTTGGCCATGCTGGATCGGCGACAGCGCTTATTACGCGAATGGCGCACATTGGAGACGGACCGATTGGAGCTTGTCAATCGTTTCGTCACGCAAGCCATTGTTTTGTTGGGGGTGCTGCTTTTCGTGGTGATCTTCAGTGTCGTCATCACTTCCAGCCGTGGGCGCAAGCGACGTCGCAAGGATCTGGAGGATCTACGTCAGCGTATTGCAAGTGATCTGCATGATGATATCGGTTCGAATCTGAGCTCTATCGCTCTTCTCGCAGAGTTGGGTAAGACAGAGGCTAATCAGCCGGATTTAGTGGTCGAGGAGCTGAGTGAAATCAAAGCGACGGCAGATAAGACAATCGAGTCGATGCGCGACATAGTCTGGCTCATCCGCCCGGGCGAGGAAACCTGGTCGCAGATGGTAGCGCGCTTTCGCGAGACAGCTGCTAAGCTGATGCGGGCCCACGAGTATACTTTCAACATCGAGGGTGAGACGCATGACGATAGACTGCCTCTGGAATTTAAGCGTGATCTCTTCCTAATCTTCAAGGAAACGCTCAACAACATCGTCCGACATGCCGAGGCGAAGGTGGTGGCTATCAATCTACATTGTGAGCGTCACAAACTCGCCCTAACCGTTGTTGATGATGGCCAGGGATTTGACACGCTTGACGCAAATTTTCAGGAAGGCAACGGCCTGCGAAATCTCCGGATGCGCGCCCAGGCAATCGGTGGTGATATCACTATGGATAGCGCAACGGGCGAGGGGACGACGGTCACTCTGAACGTCCCCATTCCTTGATTCTTTTTGATTAAGATAAACGTATTCTTTGCACAACTTTTTTGCTGCATTCTGCGCTAAACGCGCTGAAACTCCCTCCGACACACCATTCTATGAGCGATTCTGATAAAGACCCCAAACCTGCTGACACTGAGGAAGATAAAGAGCCGTCAAAGGTTTGGGTAGTAGAGGACAACGAAACACTCCGCCGCACTGTCGCGCGGGTCCTCGATCGTCAGGAGGATATGAAGTGTGTGCACCAGTTCGAGCGCTGTGAGGAAGCGATTCAGCGTCTCGTAGCGGGGGAGCGTCCGAATGTCATGCTCTTTGATATAGGTCTTCCTGGGATGAGCGGGATCGAGGGGATCCGCCGGATCAAGACAGCGCTGCCAGAGATCGAGATCCTCGTGTTTTCCGTCTTTGATGACAATGAGAAGGTGTTCAATGTCATATGCGCGGGTGCTTCTGGGTATCTGCTGAAAACCTCGAGCATGGGAGAGATACCGGATGCGATTCGCGAGATTCTTGCAGGTGGAGCCCCCATTAACGCGCTTATCGCTCGTCAGGTCCTAGATATGTTCAGCGATCTGGCGCCACAAAGCCGCGATTACGGTCTCACGGATCGTGAGAAGGAAGTGCTCGAACAAATGGTTGAGGGCTTGACTAAAAAAGAGATCGCAGACCACCTCGATCTCAGCTTTCATACTGTTGATAAGCACATTCGTGGCATCTACAGCAAACTCCATGTGAACACTATGACGGGAGCTGTCGCTAAGGCTCTAAAAGAGGGACTACTGCCGAAAGGGTAGTTCGAAACGCCGTCTTATCTTTCTACAACGTGGGGATCCGGAGACGGATCCCTTTTCCTTTTTATTCTTTCAGAACATTTTAGTGACTCAGTATGATTTACATCGGAATTGATAGCGGAACGCAGAGCACAAAGTCTATCGCTGTGGACACTGAGAGTGGTGAGATTCTTGCGCAGGCGGCAGAGCCATACGAGTTGATCGAGGGGCTGCCAGCAGGACACCTAGAGCAGCACCCAGCCTCGTGGATCAGTGCCGTGGAGTCCACGCTCAGCAGTTGCGCTCAGCAGTTAGGCAAGCGCGCTTCGGAGGTAAAGGGGATAGGGGTGAGCGGTCAACAACACGGGCTTGTCGTGCTGGATACTGATGATCAGGTCATCCGCCCGGCTAAGCTGTGGTGTGATACCTCGACCATTGGGGAATGTGATTGTTTTCATGAGGCTTTCGGCGGCAAGAATG
>JAHDIL010000228.1:1335-1768 GCA_020630835.1 Verrucomicrobiota bacterium | reverse complement strand
TAATCGAAAAGGCAGGTAATCCTATCCTAGCCGGTTACACGATTCCCAAACTTCTCTGGTTAAAAAATCATGAGCCGGAGAACTTTGCGAAAGTTAGCGCGGTCTTGCTCCCGCATGACTATCTTAATTTCTACCTTACTGGGGTGAAGCGCATGGAGTATGGCGATGCCTCCGGCACAGGCGTTCTTAATATCCGCACTAGAGAGTGGGATCGTGATCTGATTGACTTTATCGCCCCGTCTTTGCAGGATGCTTTTCCTGACTTAGGTTCATCTCTCGCTGTACATGGGACGCTGCTCCCAGCTGTCGCTCAAAAGGTGGGTTTGCCAGCTGGCATCACCATTAGCGCGGGTGGAGGTGACAATATGATGGGAGCCATCGGGACTGGAAACCTATCTTCCGGTATTATTACCGCTAGCTTTGGACCCTCGGG
>JAHDIL010000228.1:238-1325 GCA_020630835.1 Verrucomicrobiota bacterium | reverse complement strand
TCTGCGATAGCACTGATCGTTGGATGCCTCTCGCCTGCACGATGAACGTCACCGTTGTCACTGAGCAAGTGCGCGGCTGGTTTGGCTGGGATCACGCTGAGATGGAGCGCCAGGTGAATACAGTCGCTCCTGGTGCCGATGGCGTCTCCTTTCTGCCTTATCTGAATGGGGAACGCACGCCCAACTTGCCGAATGGCTCGGGCGTCATTCATGGGTTGCAGGGGAATACCTCGGCCACTCCAGCTCATATCGCCCGGGCGGCTATGGAGGGTGCGACGCTCGGCCTCGCCTACGGGCTGCGCCGCTTCTCCGCTCTTGGCCTAGATCCGTCCGAGATTCGTATCACAGGCGGCGGCACCAAGAGCGCGACCTGGCGCCAAATGTCCGCCGATGCCTTCGGTGTGCCAGTTGTCGGTCTGGCGACATCTGAGGGGGCCTCCCTCGGTGGCGTCATTCAGGCGGCGGCAGCTGATGGACAAGGGACTTGCGAAGAGCTTGCTCAGCGTCTTGTGAAGTTAGATGATTCCACCCGTGCTGAGCCTAACCAAGAGGTTACTCAACTCTATCAGGAGAAGCTTGACCGACAAGAGAAGCTTACAAGTGTCCTGCAGGAGAATGGCCTCCTATAATAGTGCGGCCTATGGCATCTGCTTCCTTCGAGATACCCGCGAAAGCAAGGCGCATCGGTTTCATGGTGCGTTGCCTAATGCATCTGTTTGCCTGCACTTTTCGCTGGCGGTTGGATGACCCTACCGGGATCACGAGTGCTCCGCCAGAGCGGCCGATGATCTGGCTACTATGGCATAACCGTATCTTCACGGCTCCCAAGCTGTGGCGGCGTTTTCTCCCTACTCGGAGCGGGGCGATCCTGACCAGTGCGAGTAAGGATGGGGCTATCATTGCTGCGCTAGTAATGGGCTTTGGTATTCGACCAATTCGAGGCTCGAGTTCACGACGCGGAGCAGCCGCTCTGCTTGAGCTTGTGCGCGCTGTGCGCGACGGGGAGGACGTAGCTATCATACCGGATGGTCCACGCGGACCTCGTTATCAGCTTGGGCCCGGAGCCATTCGTTTAGCGCAGAAAACA
>JAHDIL010000228.1:0-228 GCA_020630835.1 Verrucomicrobiota bacterium | reverse complement strand
CCATCCAGGTCGACTATAGCAGCTATTGGGAGTTCAAGAGTTGGGACCGGTTTCAGCTTCCCAAGCCGTTCTGCCGTGTCACTGTCAGCCTGATGCCTCTCATAGACGTCCCAGCCGATCTCACGCAAAAAGAATTTGAGGATTATCGTCTGAAAGTCGAGTCTCAGCTCGGTGACGACAACATAACCGGCAACTAGGCGGCCGCCGCCAAAGCTTATTCTATGAAAT
>JAHDIL010000227.1 GCA_020630835.1 Verrucomicrobiota bacterium | reverse complement strand
GGTAGGGTCCTGCGGGCTTTACCATGACCATGTCGGCTCCCTCGTCGATGTCGAGAGCTACTTCACGAAGGGCCTCCAGGCGGTTTGCTGGATCCATCTGATAGGTCTTTTTATCTCCAGCCTTTGGAGCTGAATCGAGGGCACCTCGAAAAGGCCCGTAGTAAGCAGATGCATACTTAGCTGAGTAGCTGAGTATGCTTACGTCTTTGAATCCACTTGTGTCCAGCGCACTCCGTATCGCTCCGACGCGGCCATCCATCATGTCACTGGGTGAAACGATGTCTGCCCCTGCTCGAGTATGGCAGAGCGCCTGTTCACAGAGAACTTCCACCGTTTCGTCGTTCAGAATTTTGAGATTTCCGTCGCTTTGCACTTCGACGATCCCGTCATGTCCGTCGGAGTTGTAGGGATCGAGTGCGACGTCGGTTATGATGCACATCTCCGGCACTGCATCACGGATCGCAGCAATGGCTTGCGGGACAATGCCGTCATCATAAGCAGCGGCACGACCATCTGAGCTTTTTAACTTTTCCTCCACTTTAGGAAAAAGGACCATTCCCGGAATCCCGAGATCAAAGGCACGCTTGGCCTCCTCAGCTAAACCGCGGAGCGACCATCGCGTGCAGCCCGGCATAGACTCGATGGGGTGATTAGTAGCCTCTGCATGGAAAAACACCGGAAGGATGAAATCGCTGGGATGAAGCTTCGTTTCCTGACAGAGCGAGCGGATGCTCTCCGACTTACGGTTGCGACGAGGGCGAGTGGGCAGATTCATCTGTCGAAAATCGAAGTCTTGGGATGGGAGCGTTCCAGGATTTAGCAGATTTTAGCGCCCAAAAATAACTGTTTTTGATGTGACAACACTTCCATCTGGGAAAACTTGGTGACCCCCGCCCGGGTGGAAGTTGCCTCTTTCGCGGAGCCATGGCATATTCCAGCGATAAGGTGTGTTCGGCCTGTTATCAAATAGGCAGGGAACATACGAAATTGCGTATTCGACCTCCTCTTGCTCTAGCAGCATAGATGAATGGCGATCGCTGGGACACAGCCATATATCTTGAGAAGCTCCATAGGGTTCGGTCGTGGGCACAAAGACGGCAGCAATCTGCTCCTCGCTGCGACCTGATTCTTCCGGAACCTGGGGCCAACGCATGGAGTTGTCCTGCGAATAGGCTGAGAGCGCACCATAGAGCTGTCGCAAGTTATCCATGCACTTAACTTTTTTCGAGCGTGCCTGTAGCTTCGCAAAGCTTGGGACTGCTATCGCTGTGAGGAGTCCGATAATCGCAACTGAAACAAGTAGCTCGGTGATCGTAAAGCCGCTTGAACGATTTCTGTAAATCGACATACCTATACAACAAAAAACCCCCAAGGCTCGAAGCCTTGGAGGTTTTCATCAAAATGCACTGACTAGAATCCAAAGAAGATGTTTCCAGAAACCTTAGTTCCGATGACCGTAAAAGGAAAGGTCGTGGTGTCACCCGCCGCATCGGTAATTGTTCCCTCGCCGCTCGCCTCGAAGCCTGTTGCAGGTATGAATTGAGAGTTTGAATTAACTCGCCCTTGAAAAGAAGCGCTTATTGTTGTGCCATCATTCGAGCTTGCTGAAGAGATAGCAATAACCGTGCCCTGAGCAGAATTGACTGTTCCCCTAGTTACTCCGAAGTAAGCAACTCCTTCAATATACCAAGCTGCAGTTGCCCCCCCGAAAGCGCCTATGAAAAGGTTGCCCGATGAAATGGGCGGAGTGATGAACTCAGGGTCGCCATCCTCGTCAAGTAACGTCACGCTCTCGGTATTTACTCCGTCTGGGGCACCCTCAAACTCGTTTCCGACCGTGATCCTGAAAATTCCAATGCCGTTCGTAGTGGTTGCAATCGCCTCATAGACGCCATCATCGCCTCTCTCGCCAAAATAAGTGTTGCCGGAAAAGGGGCCGCCGATCCAAGCATTGGCTTGGAAAGTAGGAGTTAGTGTAAGAGCTGCTAAAATAGCGAATATTTTTTTCATTATAATCCCGAGTTTGCTATGAGTTAAGCAGGATCGAGATAAAACTCAAGAAAATTTTATTTGCTAATCTTGAGTTGCGTCAAAATATCTTCCGCTGATTCGGAGCCTACGGAGATCCTCAATAAATTAGATTCAGCTCCCCGTTCTTTTGCCCAGTTCAGTTCGTCATAGTGGGCAATCATGGTGTAGGGACAGAGAAGGCTGAAATTTGTTCCTAAGCTTGGCCCCTTGCAGACTTCGCTCTGATCGTAGAAAATTTCGGAATCTTTGTGCAGTTCGAATGATATGAGTCCTCCGTAGCCTCCATCGATATTCTTTAGGGGGGTGTAGAAGGGTAGTGTCTTTGACAGCTTTGGATACCAGACGTGCTTAATTGCTGAGCGATTTTGCATCAGGTTTGCTACCTCTTCGGCTGTTTTTGACGATTTCCTGACGCGTTCAGCAACGTCTCGCGAGTTTTTTTCGAGAGCTATCGCATCTCGGGCGTAGAGGGGGGATGCCTCTTCTTCGCTCTTCATCAGATCGATCCACTTCGCATAAAAGGGCGAGGAGGGATTCAGGATCACCGCTCCAGCGCTGACATCGCCTGCCCCTGAGAACGACTTAGTTAGGCTTGTAACTACGGCATCACAATGGGGAAGTGCCGCCACATTCCAAGCGCTTGCTATCGTGTCATCGATGACGAACGGGATCTCCCTCTCTCTAAAGAGCGCTGACAAGGCCGTGATATTGGCTGTTCGAAGCAGAGGATTGCTTGGGATTTCAGTAAAAGCGCCGGCCGCTCCCTTTCCTTCAGCGAGCCATCCTTTTACTTCGTCCACGCAGCCTGATTCGGTAATCGAGAAGTCGACAACTCCCTGAGAGCCAAATTTCGACTGCAGCTTCATCGAGTCTAGATAAGGAAACTCCAGCTGCAGGGTAGGTAGATCGGGATTCTTCTCGAGGATAAGGCGATAAATGGCAAAGAAGGCAGCCATGCCTGAACTGAAAAGAAAAACATCTTTGGCCGTGGCCGCGTCATGGGCCGAAGCTATCCGTTCGCGAATGGTCACCTTTGCCGCTTCCCCTTTCGCCGTTTCTGTCTCACCCAGCGGTGCTTCGTTGAGCAGATCTTCTGCCCATCGGCTACTGATGATCTCGCCACCATGCTGCCAGTAAGATTTTACAATGCGCAGGGCCTCCTCTGGGAAAAGGAGGGCGGTCATGTCACCCGAATCGAGACTCTCTAGTCGACAACTTAGACCGCTGGCTTCCTTAACAACGTTGGCGCAGCGCCAGGCTGCCGCAAAAGAAGGGAAGGCGAAAGCAATTTCGCCTGGTTTTGCATAGCGTTCATGAAGTTGCTCGAAAAGCCTATCGACAAAAGGGTGGATGAGAAAGCGCGGGTAGCCTAGCTGGAGAGCATCCATGACGCGCGGGGCTCCCTCCTCGTAGTCAATAATGTCCTGCCAGGTAGGAAGACAAACTGAAGTCGCGTGGGGGGAGTCGGGAAGCGGTAAGCCGAGATCCTCCGGTCGCCATCTTGGGTTTTTGCTGAGGTCTAACGGCATGGCGTAGCTTATTTGCGGTTAGCGAAAGCCTGTTCTACGTCCGTGATGAGATCCTCTACCGCCTCGATCCCTATGGAAAAGCGCACGAGAGAATCGCTGATGCCGACGGCTTCGCGCTGCTCTTTGGGACCGGCAGCTTGGGTCATTGAGGCTGGGTGGCAACAGAGCGACTCGACTCCGCCGAGACTCTCCGCTTTCGGGAAAAGTTTAAGCGACTCGACGAATCTTAATGTCTCCTCCAGGCTGAGGCCGAAGTCTGCGGTCACGATCCCAGAGCCAGCTTTCATCTGTTTCTGGGCAATCTCGTGCTGGGGATGTGAGGGGAGGAAAGGGTGGAGGACCGATTGATTGGGGATGTTCTCCTCCAGGTGCTCGGCAAAGGCAAGGGCGTTTCGGCTGTGCTGCTCCATCCGTATCGCCTCTGTTTTCGCTCCGCGCTGCGTCAACCAGCAGTCGAAAGGGGAGGGCTGTAGACCAAGAGCCTTCTGCGCAAAAATCATTTTTTCCTGCCACTCGTCCGAGTTGGTGCAAACGGCACCGACTAGGGCGTCGGAGTGACCATTAGTATATTTCGTTAAGGAGAGTAGGGAAAGGTCAGCTCCAAGTT
>JAHDIL010000226.1:3915-4182 GCA_020630835.1 Verrucomicrobiota bacterium | reverse complement strand
AACGCAAATCATCGGTCGATTGGCTCATGCGGTGCTGGGTGAGCAGAAAAAGGTGAACTTTCGCGAGGTTAGCGAGGATCTGGATGAGGTTCGAAAACTTATCGAGCAGACTCTAGATGGTGTTGACGACTTTAATGAGCGAGTCGAAAAGCCGGGCGGGTTTTATCTCCCAAATGCGGCAAAGGAGCGTAAATTCCGCACAGTATCTGGCAAAGCTGAATTTTCAGCCTCTCCGGTAAGTTCCGCCGAATTCGATGCAAACGACTT
>JAHDIL010000226.1:0-3905 GCA_020630835.1 Verrucomicrobiota bacterium | reverse complement strand
GTGCGCAGCCACGATCAGTTTAACACGACCGTTTATGGACTTCATGATCGCTATCGCGGTATTAGCAACGAGCGGCGCCTCGTATTTATGAATCCTGATGATATGAAGGAAGCCGGTATAAAACCGATGGCTCTGATCGATCTGACGAACGAAACCGATGGTCGTCGCCGACGCGTCAGCAAATTTCTTGCCGTCCCTTACGAAATCCCAAGCCGGTGTGTAGCGGGTTACTATCCAGAACTCAACCCGCTAGTGCCTATCTCGTTAACCGCCTTGCAGTCGAACACTCCCGTCTCAAAAGCTATTCCGGTGAAGATCGCGCTCAGTGAGGTTTAGCGGGCTATACTGATTTCTATTTCTGCTATCGGAGAGGCGCCCAGTTCCGTCGGTCAGTGTTGCAAAACGCTTCACGTGAAAGGGCCGAGCACAAAAAAAAGCAGCATCTCCGGAGTTCCCAGAGATGCTGCTATAAATAGTGTTGTGTTAGATTCTGCTTTTAGCCCATCATGGCTGACTTTTTCTTGAAGTGCTTGGCCAATAGATAGTAAACGACCGCGCGCTGCTTCTGCCGCTTCGTGTATTTTGCTTTCACCGCGGCGAGCCCTTCATCTAATTTAGGTGTGTCAGCGAGGCCAAGTTTTTTGATAAGGAAATTTTTCTTAACGGTTTCTACCTCTTTCTTATCAGACATCGCCACGAGAGCAGAATCTGTTCGATAGATAGAAGGGCCGCATGCTTTAGCGACAACGCGTAGGAAGTCATCGTCTACTTTTTCTCCGACACCTTCTAGGTCGGCTTTATATTTCACGAGGAGATCGTCAAGTTTGCTCATAGTAATGAAGTGGTGTGTGTGTGTTGTTAGCAGCTTCGCTTGCTACGCCAAGGAGGTTACCACGGCTTGAGAAATTTAAGCAAGCTTAAACGTAACAACATTCGAGCTGACGACTCTTAGGGCAGTCGAGTCACAAAAAAAATCATTTTTTGCCTAGAAAACAGCGCGCTGGATAGTCACCAACTATAGCCGACGGCGCTGCCGCCCACGTTCCACGGCTCCATCATATCCAGAGGAATGTCATCCAGAAAGCGGGACGGGTGCTGCAGTGTCTCACCATTGAAGGACCCTGGCCACAGTCGCGGGTAGGTGAGATAAAGTTCATCCTCGGCCCGCGTAACGGCGACATAGAAGAGGCGGCGCTCCTCCTCTAGCGCACTGGCTTCTGAGTCATTTTCGTCGGCTTCGATGGCGCGCTTATTGGGGAACATGCCATCAGCCAGCCACACCACGAAGACAGCCTTCCATTCCAGCCCCTTTGCCTGATGCACCGAGCTGAGGCAGAGGCAATCATCATCCGGTTTCGGTTGCGCCTGATCTACGGCATCTTGCCCTGCGATAAGGCTTAGCTGAGTGAGAAAGTCGTCTAGCGTCGTAAAGCCCTCAGAATACTTGGTGAGTTGTTGTAGATCCTGCTGGCGGGTTTCATAGTTGGGAAACTTCATCTGCATGACATCGTCGTAAACGCCCTGCAGGATCGAGGGCATCATGGCGGCGGGGGCTTTTGCTTTACCCTCTGATGTGATGAGTTCATCCAAGGTGTAGGCTAGCTGATCCCACGCCTCTTTTGCCTTAGCTGGCACTTTCTGTTTTAGCAGCGTTGCTGAGAAACTCTCTACTCGTTCTCCAGACTCTCGGTAGGAGGCCTGCCATTCGAACCAAAGTCGATCGGCCGTTTTAGCGCCAATGCCGGGAACCATCAGTGTCATCCGTCGGAACGCTACCTCGTCGTAGGGATTGTTCACGAATTTCATGAACGCCGCCACGTCTTTAATGTGAGCTTGCTCGAAGAAGCGTAGACCGCTGGTTATGACAAAAGGGATACCGCGTTTGGTCAGTTCCAGCTGGATCTCCATAGCGTGGAAGTGGGCTCGGTAAAGGATGGCCATATCGCTCAGAGCCATACCTTCCTCCTCAAGTTCCTGGATGCGCTGCGCCACGAATACCGCTTGGCTGGCGGGGCTGTCGAGCGGGATAATACCGGGTAGCAGTCTCTGATCTAGCAGGAGCCAAGTTTTTGGCGAATTGCGCTTTGTTGGGCCTGATGGCGGCATTAGCTAGAGTGAGGATCTCGGGCACGGAGCGGTAGTTTGTCTCGATGACAAACTGAGCAGCCCCGGGATAATCCATTTCAAACTCGAGGATGTTGTCGACATCGGCTCCACGCCAAGAGTAAATCGATTGCGCGTCATCACCGACTGCCATGATATTGTTCTGCGGCTCGGCGAGCAGGCGGATCAGTTCGACCTGTAGCTGGTTGGTGTCCTGATACTCATCGACGAGTATCCATTCGAACTTCTTCTGCATGGTCTCGCGCGCATCGCTGTCTTCGCTTAGAAGCTTGAGAGTTTTCTCCAGCAGATCATCGAAGTCCATCGCATTGCTTGATTGCTTGCGATCTTCATATTGTTCGTGGATCTCGATGATGTCCTCGGCCAGATGAGTGAGGTAGCTGTAGCGGGTGTGGAGCAGGTCTTCCAACTCCACGCCCGTGTTTTTGGACAGACTATAGATGTTGAGAAGTAGATCGGGCTTAGGGAAGCGCAGGGTTTTTGTGTCGATCTTGCTGTCGACGATAATCGATTTTAATAGATCTTTTTGGTCCTCACTATCAAGAATCGAAAAATTCGCCTGGAATCCAATTCGGTCTGCATAGCGTCTGAGAATGCGGCTGCCGATCGAGTGAAAGGTCCCGCCCCAGAGCTCCCGTGTTTCTACGGGGACTAGATCCTCCACGCGCTGCAGCATTTCCTTTGCTGCCTTATTGGTAAAGGTCAGGAGCAGAATGTTTCCGGCGGGCACTCCACGCTCTAGGAGGAAGGCTACTCGGTAAGTAAGAGTGCGTGTTTTACCGCTGCCAGCTCCTGCAATGACCAGAGACGGCCCCGGGGGCGATGTCACCGCCGCCAGCTGCTCGGCGTTTAGCTCGGCCGCGAAGTCAATTCCGTTTGTAGGCGCAGAAAAACCAGGAGATTGCAGTTGATAGTCGCGAGCCATGAAAAAAGTGAAGGTCGAAAAGAAAAGGTCGAGCAAGGCTATACATGCCCAAGGGCATCGACTATCGGTTTTCGCGCTGCCTTGTGAGAGGGGAACCATGCGGCCGCTGTTGTGAAGGCCACAAACAAAAGAAAGCTGCCGGCTAGGATCTCGGGGACACGTCGAATCTCCAGCACAACTTCGCGAGCCGAAACCGGTGGCCTCCAGGTGGGGGCTGCGGCATCGACAGAGTAGCTGAGCAGTAAGGTCAGGAGCAAACCCACTAGGGCCCCGGCAATTCCTAAAAATGCACTCTCGGTGCAAAATAGCCTAACGATCCCTGGCGGTTTCATGCCCATAGCTCGTAGTGTTCCGATTTCTCGAGTTCGCTCTATGATGGCCATACCGATGGTGTTGAGGACGGACATCGTTACAATCAGGCCAATGATGATGAAAACCAGGCCGAAAATGATCTCAAACATGTTGCGCGTGCGCAGATAGAGTCGGGATACCTCATACCAGGGCAGCACTTCCCATTGCTCGGCAGGGAGGGCTGCCTGCAGACTGGCTATGGCCTTATCCGTATCATCTGTCTCATGCAGCACTGCCCGAAAGCACGAAACCCCTTCGGTCTCATAAAGCTGCTGGGCGATCGTCAGGGGCATGAAGATATAACGCGTGTCGAGGGCCTCTGATGCAACGGAGAGGGTTTGCACTACGGTGCCGTCTACCGCATTCATTTGGCCCTCTACGGTTGGCGCCATGAGTATCAAGGGGTCTCCCAGGGAAGCGCCCAAGGCTTCAGCCAATCCCTCAGCAAGGGAGAATTCGTAGGCTTCGGGCTCCGTGATGGCTTCCCCCGTAAAAAAAGTGCCAT
>JAHDIL010000225.1:2883-4182 GCA_020630835.1 Verrucomicrobiota bacterium | reverse complement strand
AGTAGCCCTGAGGGAATGCCTGGGGAATCACCTTGTTGTGGAGCCCGTCTTCACCGAGAAAAATGGCGGCTCCGTTGGTGGTTTTCCCATCGCCGGTAGCGGCTGCGGTGTAGAGAATGGGACGGCTAGGGTGTTGGGTGATGGATACGACCGGCGCTGAAACAGAGATACGTTCGGCAATACTGAGAGTGACCGTGTCGCCTGCTTGTTGCTGGGCTTTGATAACGAGCACGTCGTTTCCTTCACGGCTTGGAGCGTAGAGGTGGAAGCTATCGTCTGCCTGTGCCGGAAGGAAGAGAGAGCTGAGGAAGAGTAGAAAGTATGAAAGGGAATGCAGGCGCATAGATAGGAAAGCTGTCGTTTGCCGCCTTCAATACGGACGTTGTTGGGCTAAGGTTGCAGCCTAAACACCAAAGGCCACTAGCTGCAGGGTATCGAGTAGTGACAGTTCAGTCGGAGCATAGAGTCGGCGCGTCTCTCTGCCATCTGCAAGCGTAGACTTCGGTAGATGTCCGAGCAACGTCAAATACCAGAAACGAAGGCACGTCGCGCCGCAGCCATCGCAGGTGCAGGGGCGAAGGTAGGCGCCAATTTTGTTCGGCACTATGGCGAAAAACTCGCTCGTAACCCTCGCGCCGAGCAGACTCTGCACGAGCGAAACGCCAAAACCGTCTACAGCACGTTTGCAAAGCTAAAAGGGGGACCACTTAAGCTAGCCCAGATGCTCAGCATCGATGATAATCTTCTGCCGAAAGCCTATCAGGAGCAGTTTGCTCAGGCCCAATATAAAGCACCTCCCCTTTCCTTTCCTCTCGTCCAACGGACTCTTCGGCAGGAGTTAGGCAAAGACCCGCTAGAGCTCTTCGACTCATCTACTCGGCAAGCTGCCAGCGGCGCATCTATTGGGCAAGTCCATAAAGCATCAAAGGATGGTCTGGAGTATGCGGTAAAAGTGCAATATCCCGGGGTGGCGTCCAGTCTGACTAGTGACCTTGCTCTGATCAAACCAATGGCCCTGCAGGTGATGGGGGTAAAGGAGCGAGACATCAAACCCTATCTGGAAGAGGTCACTGAGCGGTTACTTGAGGAAACGGATTACGCTCAGGAGCTCACTCAGTCTATGGAGCTGAGCGAACGGTCACAGCATCTGGAAGGAGTTCGCTTCCCTAAGTATTTCCCCGAACTCTCTACTCGCAAAGTGATCACCATGGAATGGATGAATGGCACACCACTTGACGAATGGGCCGGTCAAGATGGCGTCACGGCTGAACGCAGGAACCGCGTGGGACAGATCATCTG
>JAHDIL010000225.1:0-2873 GCA_020630835.1 Verrucomicrobiota bacterium | reverse complement strand
TCACGAACTATTACGATTCCACGCCGATCCTCATCCTGGCAATTTCCTCGTCGACTCTAACGACAACCTCATTGTCCTCGATTTCGGCTGCACCAAGAAGATCGACGCCGAATTTCACCGCAATTATTTTCGTTTCCTCGATCCCGAGGTTCTCTCGGATGAAGGCATTTTCAAGCAAGCTCTCATGGCGCTGGGTATTATTTCCGATGACGACACGGCTCAGGATCGCGACATCATTATCGAGAGTGCTCGACAGGGTTCCCGGCTTCTGGGACGTCCTTTCGCCGAGGGCACTTTCGATTTTGGAGCCCCTGCCTACCTACAGAGCATCTATCAGATGGGCGAAGAGCAGCGCCAGCGTCAAGACTTGAAAAACATCAAGCCAGCACGTGGCTCTGCTGATTCGATCTATCTGAACCGAGCCTATTTCGGCGTTTATTCGCTTATGGGAATGCTGCAGGCGACCATTCGGGCGGAGAGGCCGGATGTCTGACTCTAGAGAGACGCTATGCTAAGGTTCGTAGGTGCTTCCATCTAAGCTCATTCTTTCTCAAGAGCGGCACACAGGAACCTTGCCGCGGTGTCCCCTTCTACTTCACACGAAAGATGCCCTGCATGATCTGGCTGTGACCAGGATAGGTGCAGATAAAATGGTAGTCTCCTGTTTCTTTGGGAACTTGATAATAGAGAACATGAGTCTGACCAGGACCAATCTGAGGAGTTGCCGCGAGCACCTCAGGTATCTGAGGCACAAAGCCGTTTTTCACGGAATCAGGCCCCACCTGCATCGATGCAGCAACAACTTTTTCAGCTGAGCCTCTGGAGCTGATCACTAGGTTATGCTGGATGCCAGTGGGATCAGAATTCTTAAAGTGCAGCGCGATTTTTTCTCCAGCATTTGCCTCGATAAGATCGGTATCAAATCTCAGCCCAGGTAGAACACCCACCTGCAGCTTGCGTGCCCTGCCGAAGCCTGAAGGGATTCCTGTGGCCGCATTCTGTGAAACCGCCTCTAGTTTTGATCGATCTGCTTGCGACGTTATATTAGCAAGGGCTTGCTTGCGGATTTCATCAATAAAACCTTGGAAGCTTAAGCCGCCCTTATACTCACGCGCCTTGGCGAACCAGGAAAAATAGTCCGATTTGAGCTCAGGTGTCCAGCCCTGCTTGGCGTTGCGCAATACATAGGCAACCCATACCTGCATTTTCGGTGGACTAGCGGTTTGCATCTCCGACAGCACCTTGCCATAACGATCAGAGCGGGCGATCAGTTCCTCGTTTACCTCGTCTTTTTGAATGTCTGCCGAACGTAACATCGGGACAGCCGCAGATACGACTTTATCCGAGTTTAGAGCTGTTAAGGTGTATACCAGCTCTCGATTCATCGTTTCAGAATCCGCTGGGAACTTCTTCTCAAGCATAATACGGATCTTTGCGATTTCAGACTCTTGCACCCCGCCCAAGCGCACAAGGGCGAGATGAAGGATGCGCTGCGCCGCAAGATGCTGTTCTTCGCTCAGGCTCTTTTGAAAAACCTTTTCTAACTGTCTTATAATCTGTCGGCGGTGCGACTCGTCACCTTGTCTGCTAAGAGCAAGCAGTGCCGAAAGGCTCGACTCGACTTCTGTCTCAGACAACGCCTTCTCCGCCCACTTCGCCAGCGGCTGATGCTCAAGCGCTACCCGAGCGGCGTAACGAATGAAGCGATCCTTATGCCCTAGTTGCGGCCAAAGCTTCTCTACGGCGCCATCCTGAGCGATCTGGAGAGTCTCCATTGCTCGACGCAGCTCACGTAATTCTTGCTCTGGTCCCGGTGCGACAGGGGCTGGTGCCGTTGATTCATCTCCCGTGTATGATACGCGGTAGATAGATGATTCCGTATTTCGACCACCGACAGCAAAATACAAACTTCCATCGGGGGCAACGGCACCGTCCGTTAGATATAGAGGGATACCGGTGACGAACTCTTCTTTCTCTAGTGTGTAGGAAGACCCGTTCGGTTTCTGGTGGAGCGCGTAAATGGTTCCGTAAGTCCAATCGAAGGCATAGATCGCATTCTGATATTTCGCTGGGAATTTCGCACCTAGCCCAGACACGACACCGGTGGGAGATCCGGGACCTACCTCAAGAGCTGGCGGGAGGACGTCAGGATAATGGGCAGGCCATTTCCCACTCCCCGTGCGCCAACCGTATTCAGCACCGCTGGTCACGTGATAGATACGAGTTGGGCGATACCAAGGGGAGCCTAAATCCCACTCCATATCGGCGTCATAGATGAAAAACTCACCATGAGCGTTAACAGCCATATCGTAAGAGTTTCGCAGCCCTGCTGCGTATAACTCGAAAAAACTTCCTTCCCCATCGGTGCGAACGACCCAACCTCCGGGTGCTTTAGTGGCTCTGGCATGACCTCGCGCATCTGGCATAGAGGGTAACAGTTGGTCCTCTTGATAGTTCGGGTGAACGCGAAATTGATCAGGATCAGGCGTTTGCGAAAAGTTCCCCGCCACGAGGAAGAGTGATTCTCCATCTGGGGATGGGACGATGGCGTGTGGCCCGTGTTCGCCTTTCCCTACCAAACGTCGCAGCAGCTTGGCTTGATCAGGAAGAGAGTCCCCATCTGTATCCTCAATCCGGAAAAATCCACTTTTTGTTAGGTCTTTCTTATTGTGGACAACGGCGAAGAGCACTCCATCACGCCAGTAAAGCCCTTGCGCTGAGGAAAGCTCGATCGGTAGTTTTTCAACAATTGGTTCCGCGTTGGATGATAGGGTGACTCGATAGATCCCTTTTTCTCCCTGGTCGGAGCAGTAAAGTCGCCCCTGGTCATCGGTCGCCATGGAAACCCATGAACCAAATTCCGCCAAAGGGAC
>JAHDIL010000224.1 GCA_020630835.1 Verrucomicrobiota bacterium | reverse complement strand
CCTTTTTGCTGGCCCATTCCAGCTGGCCATCGGCCACAGAAACGTCTCCTGAAGTCTCCCAGGCAGTCGAAGCGGGCGACTGATCAAACACTTCTTCCGATAACAGTTCGCCCTTGAGTAACATGACCGGCTCTCTGCTCTGGAGAGTCGAAACAGCGAAAAACAGAATGAATGGAATGAGGCGAGCCATGACTATCGATATGGGTGTCTGCTTAATCGCTACCGGTCGGCGGAAAATTCAACGAATTATTTTTCCGTTAGCAAGGGCCAACCTTTGGCGGCGGGCATGTGCAAAACCTCAATCGGCCTGAATCTTACCTTTTAAAATCGCAACAGTCGTGTATGACTGGCTAAACTCATATTATCGATTTAAGAGTTTTTAAAATAGTAATATTTAAATTATCTTAATATTATTCCAGCCATGAGTTTCCCGCCTTTGAATTGAAGTTATGGCCAATGCTTCACAGCTAAAATCCCTGCTCAAAAGTCATTCCATTGGGGATGATCAACGGTTCTATGCTGTCGCCTTGCAAGTTGCTGCCGCAGAAGCCCGAAAGGGGCATCAAAAATTGGCGGATGAATTGCGACAACTTGTCGAACAAGCTCGCAAGGCAGGGGCCAATCGCACATCACAAGAAAACGTTGTTCGATTTCCACCCCCTTCTGGCGATGTTGGAGACCTTCTCGAACATGACTCTACCGAAGTCAAAATCGCTGATCTTGTTTTTGAACCAAGTCTGCGCGAGAGAGTCGAGCGAATTCTAAAGGAGCAGCAGAATCTGAGTCGCTTAAAAGAAAATGGGCTGCGTCCGAGGCAGAGGTTATTGTTCACGGGCCCCCCTGGCTGTGGAAAAACTCTAACAGCAGCTGCCCTGTCCAACGAATTAGGCCTCCCGCTTTTTGTTGTTCGTCTCGATTCGATGTTGAGCCGGTATCTTGGAGAATCACTTTCTAAGTTGAGACTGATTTTCGAAACTGCGGAAACGAATCGCGGGATCTACCTTTTCGATGAGTTTGACAGCATTGGGTTTACTCGTGATACAACAGGTGAGGTTGGAGAAATGCGAAGGGTTCTGAATGCGTTTCTTGTCTTCATTGAGAAGCTCCAAGGAAATAGCTTAATCATCGCTGCTACGAACCACGGTGAAAAGCTGGATAAAGCACTTTTTCGGAGATTCGATGATCTTGTCGAGTTTGGGCTTCCTAAACAAGAGGGAATTCGTGCGATCGTAAAAATGCGCCTTCGAAATATCGATAAGGAGCGTCTCAGTTGGAAAAAAATTGAACCTGCAGCAAAGGATCTTAGTTATGCTGAGATCACTCGTGCCTGCGAAGAGGCGATCAAAGAAATGCTCATTCACGACTTGGAAAAAGTCACGAATGAGGCGCTTGTTACAGCATTAACCGAGCGGCGGATTCACCTCAACCATTGATCCTGTTCGGAATAGCTGACCCCCCATGGCAGATGATAATCATCCCCATTTAAGCCATTTGCGATTATCCGCCGCTCCAGAAGCGATTGAATATCAGGGGCAAGGCAGAGGAAAGACTCAACGGTTCAGTCGGGATCGAGATTTGCACGCACAATTCCTCAGATCAGAATTGGAAAAGGTCGAGAAGGCTTTCGAAGAAACTGACGTGAGTCGCAAGGAAGCAAATCTCTCCTCCGAATTTGGATTAATTCTGAATGTGGTTTCTGAGCCAGGATATCCACTCGCTTTTACGAGTTTAGAGACAGATCAAAAAAAGGGCAATAATATCGTTCTTCTTAATCTACGGACGGAAGGCGAAGGCGAGAACAAGGTGACGAAAGCCGCAATTTTCGTGCCCTATGGGAAACTAACGACTCTACTGAATAAGGTAGACGCTTATGCTGATCCTGAGAAAGACTCTAAGAATAAAAAAGGAGAGATCACTGGCCCAAGAAATGCAAAACTCTTGGATAACATAGCAACAATTGCCGTCGCGGCTTTTGATGCCCTTTGGACAGACCCTGAGACACCTCCTACTGAAGATGAACACATATGGTTTGAATTCTGGATTCGACGTGACAATGAAAAAGACTGGGAGCACCAATTGCGTAGCGAAGCTGAGCGCCTTAATCTTGAAACTCCTGAAGACACACCGCGACACACACTGATATTTCCAGATCACATAGTAATCGTGGTTGGCGGAAGTCGCCGTCAAATCGAATCATCTCTCGATATTCTCAACACTCTCTCCGAAATCAGGAAAGCTCGTCCTTGTAGTGTGGGGCTCACCGATTTATCTGCCGTTGAGCAGGAGGAGTGGATTGATGAAGCTGTGGATCGTATTGAGTGGCCTGAACAAAATGCTCCAGCGGTTTGTCTGCTTGATTCAGGCGTCAACCGGGGACACGCACTGGTGGAACCGCTTTTATCCTCCGAAGATAGTAATACGGTTTTTTCCGACGAAGACACCTCAGATGGACATAGTCATGGCACGCCGATGGCAGGTCTGGCCGCATTTGGAGATTTGCGTCAGTTGATGCTTTCAACGGAGACATGGAATCAAATCCACCGACTTGAATCCATTAGGCTCATCCATACGACTATACCAACCGAACGCGAGAATTACCGAGCTATCACCAAACAAGGAGTTTACACCCCGGAAAGTATAGCTCCCGACCGAAGGCGTGTATATTGTATGGCGTTAACAGCTCCTGGTCCAAATACCGAAGGAAACCCCAGTTCCTGGTCGGCAGCATTGGATCAGATTACATCTGGTGCTGGCGAGGAACCTTCCCATCATCGAGTCCTTGTGGTTTCAGCAGGCAATGTCAGAGATCATTCAAATTATTTTGATTGTCCGAAAGAAAATGAGCAGTCTCCGATTGAGGATCCTGCCCAGGCTTGGAATGCGATTTCTGTAGGGGCGTTTACCCAAAAAACAAGTATTACGGAAGAAGGGGATGAAGCATTTCGATCTGTGCCCCTTGCTCGACAAGATGGAGTTAGCCCATTTTCCCGCACTTCGCATAATTGGCGGCCTGATTGGCCAATTGGCCCCGATGTTGTGATGGAAGGGGGAAATTTAGGTCGCGCCGATGACGGGTCACATCCTCATTTTGATTCCTTACAACTCCTTAGCACGGGAGCTGACTTTCGCACGCGAGCGATCGTTCCATTCAATGCGACTAGCGCTGCGACTGCGCTTGCTGCGAGAGTTGGAGCAAGAATTTGGGAGCGATATCCTGAATTTTTCCCTGAAACAGTAAGAGGCCTCCTTGTCCATTCTGCTCGTTGGACAGATGGAATGCTCAATATTGCAGGACTTGATCCCCACGCCTCCGGAAATACAAACTTAGTAGAAAACTTAATGCGTAGTTACGGTTTCGGAGTGATTGATGAGAATCGTGCACTATCCAGCCTAGCCAATCAAACTACCGTTATCGCCGAGAATTCAATTCAGCCCTACAAAGGTAAATACGATGATGTAAAACTAAATCAATGTCATCTGTACGAATTGCCATGGCCGATTCAGCTATTTCAAGACAATCCCGATCACGAAGCAACTTTGCGGGTTACTCTATCCTATTTTATTGAGCCAAATCCCGGCTCGCGAGCATGGGAGAAGAGCCAGAAATATCACTACTCAAACTGCCTTCTCCGCTTTCGACCGATACATAGTGATCAAGATCCCAGCGACTTTCGGGCCAGGCTTCATGCCGGCGAGAGTGGAAACGGTGAATCATATATAGATTCAGGATGGGCTTTGGGTGGAAATAAACGGCGAAAAGCTGGATCGCTAGTTCAAGATGTCTGGAAAGGCACTACCGGAAAACTCGCCGAGATGGGGCATATAGCAGTGTTCCCTGCTAAAGGGTGGTGGGCATACCGAAAATTTCGTGAAGATCACGAACTTCACGGCTGCCATCTGAGTCCAGTTCTCTATTCCCTAATTATTAGCCTTGAAACTGAAGCTGAGCTTCCGATTTATTCTGAGGTAGAGACCGCAATTTCTACAATTGAATCCACGGTCGAAACCGAAATTGCAAATTAGCGCTTTAAACTTCCAATTTTGCCATCTCTCTCCCTGTTTTTTTCACGATCACGAATCAACAGGGTTGCCTCAATGAACGTACCCTATTGACTCGCGAAGCAACCCTATTGACTCGAAAAACCCAACATGCTGCCCAGGCCTCTCATCGCGACAAAAACGGTTCACT
>JAHDIL010000223.1 GCA_020630835.1 Verrucomicrobiota bacterium | reverse complement strand
CCGCTCGTACGGAGCCAGTGCATCGAGAGCCAGCCATAGACCGGCAGCCGAAAGCAACACGTAGCGCCCCCATTTCAAAGGAAGGTCCAGGATAGAATCTAAACATAGCGCTGTAACGATGAAGCTTAGGAAAGCTGTTTGGTAGAGTTCCCACCTTTCAATGAATCGGCCTTCGGCCACGATCTCGTAATCCCACATCGAGCTAGGAGAACCTCCGAGCAGGCATAGGGCGGCTCCCACTGCGATCGCGACAAGAAACACTCCAGCTTGCCAAACGAAAGTTCTGCGCCGCACTCCAGCTGTAACGACCGCCAAAGCACAAGCAATAGGGAGAAACCCACAGTGAAAAAAATCACTCAACTCGGTCAGATAATTCAGGTTTGACGGGTCTGCTTCTGCGGCTTCCTCCTGGCTTTGCGCTGTTGCTTCACTCGTTGCTTTCCCCTGCTTGCTATCGAAAGGGTCACCCTCCTCTATCCGCAGCAGAGACACGGTCCGACTGTATTCACTAGGCAAGATGACCTGCATCCGTCGCGCCATCTTCCCGTCTTTCTTTGTCACCCAAACAATAGCCATTTGGCAGGATGGCTTGGCGTAGACATGAAAGGTCTTCGCATCCGCTGGAAAGGTTCCTGACAGCTCCGCCACAACCTGCTTGTCCTGAAGCTCCACCGGTGTGTCCGAATCACTCACCGTGATAGTCTCGATGCTCATGTCAGACTGCACCGGCACTTTATCGACGAGAAAATCTACATCGTCCTTAAAAAATTGCGCCACTGCCTGCTCCGGCGTTATCTGGGCGCCACCGTCCCCCTCTTCTGTAGGGATAACCACCATCGTGGCAACGGTTTCATACCGCCCTTCAGTCTCTCCCGCGGCAGCAGTTGTAAACTCAGTCACCATCCGGATACTGGTAACTCTATGAGCTCTAACTTCACTCCCTACGAATGGGAGCGAAAGGGCCCAGAGGCAGAGAATAGCGCATGGACGCAGTTTTAGGAGAACACGCATCACTCCTGTATTACGCTGGTATCCGTAAGTCGAACAATAGCAGAGTTGGCCGGGTTAAAGATGTCTCTAGCGACACGCTGCACATCTTCACTCGTGAGATCACTCAATGCCGCGCGGCTCTCGTCGGCATGGTCCTTACCCAGTCCAACTAGCTCGTCGATGGCCATCCCCTCACCTCGCTGCCTGGCCGTCTGATTTTGAAAGGCCTCTCGGCCCACCCAAGCAGCTTGGGTGCGCTGCATCTCCTCGTCGCTGAACCCGCTGTCAGCAATGCTCTGGATGACGCTCAACATCTCGTCTTGTGCCAGCTCGAGTCTGGCGGGATCTGTCATCACATAGAACAAAAAGAGCCCCGGCACTACCGAGGGAATGCGGGTCGTCCCAACGGAATAGGCTAGCCCTAATTCCTCTCGGATCCGCACAAACAGACGCGAGGCCATATCACCACAAGCTTCATCGATAAAATCTAGGGCCAGCCCTGTCTCTTTATCGAAGAGATCCGGAGTGCGATACCCTATCAGGAGGATTGCATGATGAATCGTTCTCACTTCACCAGTAAGCGGAGGGAGTTCTGACTGCCGATCTCTGGCGACCTGAAAGATGTCTCTCCCCCTTTCTCCTGCGGGAAACTCAATAGCTCGTAGCTGGTCGAGCACATCTGCTTCTTGGAAATCACCAGCGATTAGGCAGATTCCCTCCTTCGGGTTAAGTAAGGCACTCCTGAGAGCGTCTAACGAGGAGATAGAAACCGCATCGAGCCCTTCCGCTGTGCCCGATAAGCTCAAGGATAAAGGATGGTCGCCGAACATCATTCGACGCAGTTCCTTAAAAGCCACTGAGAAGGGGCGATCTTCTTCTGCTAGGATCTGCGCCTTTTGGAACTCACGCTCTTTCTCAAAGACTTGCGGCACGATTTTGTTCTCCAATAACCCTTCGAATACAGTGCCAATTACTAGGTCGCCGTGTTCACTAAGGGCATGTGAGGATAGCCCAAAGGTGTGGTTTCCACATTTCGCATTCACCCCCCCTCCGACCGATTCGATACGCTCAGCAAACTCCTCAGCTGAGCGGAACTGCGTGTCCTTCGCCGTAAGGCGGGATAACAACTGCATAGCGCCACTGGTTTGATTGTGATCAGCGATCACCCCCCCACGAAAATAGAGATCCGCACTTATCACAGGCAGGCTCCTATCAGGGCAAAGCAGCACTTTCAGGCCGTTCTCAAGCACGACCAGCTTTTCGCCACCGGACTCCTCATTGACCACCCCTTCTACTGGCTCACCTGATTCCATATCTATCTCGGGGAGCATGCAAGTCTCCAAGAAGTCATCCACTCTCAAGTATTTCCTAGCGACGGCGAGCACGTCATCGCAGGTCAGAGCTTCGACCTCAGCCACGTAATCACGCGTGAAGTCCAAATTTCTAACAGACGTCCAGTTCGAGGCGAGATCGGAGGCTTGACCGCGCATGCTTGCTAGAGTTGAAATTTGCGAAGCCAAGGTCCGGTTTTTGACACGCTTCAGCTCGCTCTCTGTTACACCATGTTCGAGAAAATCATGCAACACGGCCAAGACAGCATCTGCTGCATCGGTGCGCCGATCAGGATCACAATCGAATCCCACACCAAAGATCCCGGCGAAGCTCGGAGTGTAGGCGTATGCTGACACCGAATGGGCCAAACCTAGCTCCTCGCGAACGCGGCGATAGAGCCGGCTTGTTCTACCTTCCCCCAAAATGGCGGAAACAATATCGAGCGCGGCTGCATCCTCGTGCTCTCCTGGCGGAATTGACCACGAATATCTGACGCGCGCCAAATCAGTAGGAAAGCGTAAGGTCCTAGTCCGCCTACCTCTGAGCGGTATGGGCGAGGGCATCATCGCTCGCGGGCGAGCACTCCGTTTCCAATTTTCCAGTTCCTGAGAAACCAGCTCCTTAACCGCATCAGGATCGATGTCACCCACAACCACCACAGTCGTCTGGTCCGGTCGATAAGTCTGCTCGTAGTAGGAGCGCAGATCCTCGATCTTCAACTGATCGAAAACATCCTGATACCCTATGATGGGATACTTGGCCGGGTGATCGATGAACATTTCCTCAAACAGCGCTTTGCTTAGCACCTGCTCGGGATTGTCTTCCCCCATAGCAATTTCGCGCCGGATTACCTCAGCCTCACTAACGAAATCTTCATCTGGCAAGCAACACCGAGCCACCATATCGCACAACAGCTTCAGGCAGGGCTCAGCCCCCTCCTTAGGCGAATCGATCCAGTAAACCGTGCGGTCAAAAGTCGTGTAAGCATTGATGTAGGCTCCCTGGGACTGCACCTCCTGCACGATCTCTTGAGCCGAGTAATTTTCAGACCCCTTAAAGAGCATATGCTCTAGAAAATGAGAAAGCCCGCCTCCCAGCCAATCGCGCTCGTGAATGCTCCCGGTGCCCACCCAGAACTGAAGGCTGACGACTGGCGCTCTACGGTCCTGCTTAATGATAAGCTCTAGACCATTTTCTAGGGTATGAACTTGGGCAGTAGTTTTTGGGAAACGGTTTATTGAGGGAGAAGAGTCAGCAGCCATAGAGGAAATTTAAAGAGAATCAGTAGACGGTTTGGGAGGCAACTGAGACGGACGATAGGGCTCTAACAGAGCGTCTCTTAGATTTAAAACGTTAGAAAAATGTGAGATATCATCTTCATCAGAACGACCAAAGGCCCCTTCCTCGATCAGGTTAAAAACCATCTCACCTATATCGGCATCCTCATCCATGCCCCAGGCATCGAGCACGGACACCGCCATAGAGCCGAACTCATTCTGAGCATACGATACAACCCCGTGCACGAGTTCACGGCCCGTTACGTGACGATGTTCCTGGAGCTCCTCACCACAGAGTTCCTCAAGTGTGTGATCGAGAGCCTGCCTCAGAAAGTCATAGGCATCCCGATGATAGCGATTATCATGCGCTACGATACGCTCGACGGCGTCTTGAAAACGACCTGCCATACCTTAGACAGCCCTCTGGATCTCGGCGATTTTGTTCGTGATCTTTCTCACGACTTCGTCGACACTCAAGTTCGAGGAGTCAACAACCGTAGCCCCCTCAGCAATGGCTAAAGGCGAGTCTTTACGGCTAGAGTCAATTGCATCCCGCTCCATCACGGAGTCCTCGATGCCTTGGGCACGGCG
>JAHDIL010000222.1 GCA_020630835.1 Verrucomicrobiota bacterium | reverse complement strand
CCTATCCCCTGCCAAACCCGGACATCCTTCTGCCCAGTGAAAATCGCCACATTGATACCGATAATTTCCCCACGGATGTTTACCAGCGGGCCCCCAGAATTACCTGGGTTGATCACGGCATCCACTTGAAAATATTCGTTCGATCCATCGCTCAATTCGCGCTGCTTAGCGCTGATGATTCCCCGAGTAACGGTCTCGCTCAAGCCAAATGGGTTCCCTACAGCAAGGGCCATTTCGCCAACGCGCACCTGATCCGAATTACCAAAGGGTAGCGGCATAAATTCGGGCTTCTGCCCCTCCGTCGGAATGATAAGTTTCAACACGGCAATATCCGTATCTGGATCACTGCCAATCCACTCTGCCTCAAAAATACCGCCCCCGTGGAGCGTGACCCTGATTTCATCTACCCCAGCTACAACATGGTGATTTGTCACGATGTGCCCCTGATCCGTAACGATGACGCCCGAGCCTAAGCCCGGACTCTGATACCGCTCGTTTCGACGGTATCCAAATAAGCCTAGAGGGTCGGAGGGCACAACTCGTGTAACATCAACGTTAGTCTTAGTGTCGATGCTCACCACCGACTTGATGATCTCGCTCGTAAGACTCGCCATTGCCTCATTGACTTCACTGAGAATTTCGGAACTTCCCAGATCAATCGGCTCAGCACGAAGAATGGTCACGGGCTCACTGCCAGCAGGCCCCGTTTGAGCAAGAGGCCCAACAGGAAGCTCCCGTGCGGCATCTGGCAATTTCTTAAGACGAACAAAATCCAACAGATGATAACGATCCTGCGTTAAGCCAAGCCACGAGCCCATCGCCGCACAAGCCAAGATGGCACAAATCACGGTCAACCCGAACGCAGTAGAAAATGACTTCATAGAGAGGAAACGGTTTTGATATATAGACGATAGCGGCACGCTTTCATTCACTGGTTTCGGGGAGATACTTTACGATAGGAAAGGATTCGGCATAGATCTGGCACTGAGGGGCTAGATCATTGATCCGCACGGTGTATTCCACGCCCTCCACATCCAATAGGGTAACCAGAGTGTCGTCACGCCGCTCGAACTGGCAGAAGACCTCCTGGCCGAGATAATGAGTCCACATGCGGAAGCCTTTGTTTTCAAGTTCCTGCCTTGAGGCCTGGATCTGCTGTTCGATAGACGAAATCTCGCCTTTCAATCGGTGAAAGTAATCAACGGGTCGCCCAGTCCGGTAACCGCGGATCCCAGACACCAGCTCGCCGTTCGGATGAAACAAGAGAACATTCGGATAACCTCTTACTTTGAACTTTTCTTTCAATCGGCGGTTTGCCCTCGATGCCTCCGTCACATTACGAGGGTATTTTAGATAACAAACGACCAGTCGATCTTTTGCTAGCTCACTAAAACTATTTGAGGCGAAAACCTCATCCGAAAGAGCCACCGCTCGACTGTTCCACTCTCCCGTAAAGAGAAGCAGCAGTGGTCGCTGGAGGAGCTGCGAACGGGCGAAGGCAAAACTAGGGTTGACCTCCCACCAAGCCGAGTCCGGATCGTCCCGATTGACAGGCACTCGCTGAGCAGCGTCAGAAACAACGATTCGAGAGCGAGCCACCTCTTGCGAAACAGAGGAGCCAGAGGAAGTCGTCGCAGCTACCCCTGCTTGTATGTTCGAACCCTGTTGTCCCTCACGAGTCTGAGGGGGGAGCCCCTGCTGGAACCCTGCCGGGAGACCCTGACTCGGATTAGCCACCGAAAACGCCGGTGCAGGGGCAGCATTGCTCGCAGGAGCAGGGCGTTGAAAGGCTACCCCATCACCGGTGAAGAATTCCTCCTCCGCGTTCTGAGTCATGGCAGGACCCCCATGCATCAGTAGCAGAATGAAAAATAACGGAACAAACCTCGAGAAAACCTGGAGGTCCGAATGAAGTAGGCGAGAAAAGCGAATCACACAGCAAAGCTAGCCAACGCCTGCGTCATGTGCAAGAGCTGTTCAGGATGCCGCGCCGGTCTTTTCAGCATAGGCCTGAATGCCACGCAATATGTCGGTGACAAAAATCCCCACCGTGAGGATAGCTCCGATCTGCTCGGCTTTTGAGAAATGGATTTCCTCACCTACCTTAAGCACACGCTCCACATCGCCCACACGCCGCGTCAAATTGACGCTAGCGGCCCCACCACCTGCCGGCTCGGAGCTCTGAACGATCTGGACGGAACGGATTTGCAGCTTTCGCTCACCGTTACCGTCAGCTTCCTCGGCTGTCAGAGTTCCCCCTTTCGCCATGAGAGCTTTGGTAATTTCCATTAGGCCGAGAATATGGTCTTTCACCTCTGTTTCGAGTCCATAAGCCTCTTTAAGGTGAGCAAACTTCTCCTCGATAGGTTTTTTGAGAAAATCTGCACGCTGCTCATTCGAAACCTTCTGTAACTCAGACTCATCTTTGCTACCCGATGCCTTGAAGTCACAAAGCGCACAAATCGTGCGGGAATCCTCGAGCACAGGCATAACGAGAGCTAAGGAATCAGAAAGGCTATTGCGCAACAGCCACTGCTCAGAACTTTTCTTCGCCTGTTCAAAGGGCAGACGCGACGGCTGTCGAGGCATAACCTGAAGCTGCTGAGAGAAATCATCGTAGTCCGACTCATTGATCTTGCGACTCCCTGCGAGTGAGTAGCATACCATATCGTGGGTTTTCTGTAGAGAGTCGAGATAGCGATTGGCCATCTCTTCGAGACTTATTGTAGCGGTTTCAGCGGGGGCCATAAAGAATGAATAGTTGTTTAACAGATGACTACTGCGCCTTTTTTAAGCGCTCTTGCAGTAAGTTTAGAAGAGGTTTCCGAGCGGGTTCTTCGACGGAAATTGGCTGCGCAATGATCTTAGCTTCACTATCAGCATTAGGCACGTTCTGGAGAGAAACCTCAACAGCAAAGGCTGGGTCATCCGATAAGACAAGGTCTTCATCTACTGTTGCGGAAACCGTCTCAACGCGCCCTTTGTTAAAAACCGTGCTCAAGAACAAAGGGAACCCCTCTGGTGCTTTTGACTCAACTTCAGCATTTCCTGAAGCTATAAGGCCCTTCTCCCCTAAAAGACTAGGCTCAGACAGTTTAACAGGGTCCGCAAGAACGGCCACTTCGTCGGGGTTGACAATGGCGGGTTGGCTTTCCGTAGCGTCCCCCACTTCTACTTGATAGTGTCCCAGGAGAGTCCCGCAAGTATCTCGCAGATCAATCGCGGCTTTCTGCAAATCAGCGGCAGCAGAACTCTCGCGAAGCCTAGCCTCACGGATGTCATGCTCTACCTGAACAACGGCAGCGGGAGTAATGGTGCCACGCTCCAAATTCTCGCGAGCGATCTGCAAGTTCTGCAGCTGCATACGAGTGGTAGCTCTAGCGGCCCGCAGTCGTTTCTTGTGAGTGGTGATAGCGTTTAGGTGACGATTAATCAGCAGCTGTGTCTGCATTTCTTCCTGCTTCACACGAAGAACAGCCTGGCGCTTGCTCTGGTAGGCCTCCTCGAGTTGCGACTTTGCAAGCTGATTCCCTAATGGCATGTTAAATGTCAACCCCATACCATACTCATGACCTGTGCCATCAACGGTTTGCTTGAAGGCATCTCCGAAATTGCCTGCTAACCCTGAATAGCCAATCGTCGCCTCAAAATCAAGACGAGGAAGAAGCTGGTTTTCTTGATATTTCAGAATGATACCCATCTTCTCCACTTCCTTAACAGCCATCAAATAAGCCGGCCTAGACTTCATAGCACGACTTGTCAGCCCCTCTGGGCTACTCGAAGGAACCGTCGAACTGGGGAGGTCAACAGGAAGGAAAACAGGGTGACGATTGAAATCGAAATCAGAGTGAATGAGGAGTAGCAGGTCGCCATTCTTGGTTAGCAAAGTCTGACGGGCTAGCAAGAACCGCTCATAAGCTTCTCCTAGTCCACTGCGAAGCACCGCAAGGTCCCGTTCAGTAGCCGTGCCGCGCTCAAGCTGATCTCTTTTTTCTTCTGCCAGAGAACGAATCATCTCCATCTCGAAACGCCGCACTTTTAATTCTTCATAAGCCAGAAAACTGTCGAAGTAAGCGGAAACAGTCTCGCGAATGATCGCAGAGAGGCTCTCTCGAAATTTTTGGTCTGCGATAAGCTTGTCTTTCTTGCTCACCTGGATACGAGACATATTCGGCTCACGTCCAAAATTTCGCAGGAGAGGCTGAGTGA
>JAHDIL010000221.1 GCA_020630835.1 Verrucomicrobiota bacterium | reverse complement strand
GATGACGCTTTCTCTCATCGACGAAATCACTGAAACGCGTGGCTCGACTCCCCGCGAGTGCATAGCTCAAGGAGCAGGCAACATAGTCTCCGGATTTTTCGGAGGCATGGGCGGTTGCGCTATGATTGGGCAAAGTATGATTAACATCCGCTCGGGTGGTCGTGGTCGCTTGTCGGGCATATCAGCAGCTGTTCTCCTCCTCGCCTTCATCGTTACTGCGCCCAAACTCATCGAGATGATCCCTGTCGCCTCGCTTATTGGTGTGATGTTCATGGTTGTCATCGCCACCTTTAGCTGGTCGAGTCTCCGCTTGTTTGGGAAGGTGCCGAAATCGGATATTCTCGTGATTGTTATTGTCTCAGCAGTCACTGTCCTACACGATCTGGCTATCGCCGTGCTAGTCGGAGTGCTTATTTGCGCGCTGGTATATGCTTGGGAGCGGTCAAAAGATCTTCGTTTGCAGAAGAATAAACGGGACGATGGCCGCGAAATATACGAAATCGAAGGGAATATCTACTTCGGGACAACGCAAGAATTCCGTGAACTGTTTCAGCCGGCGAAAGATCCTGAGCAAATCTATCTGTCTTTCGCCAAGGCTAAGGTATGCGACCAATCTGCTATCGAAGCCATTCATACTCTAAGTGAGAAATATCGGAGTCTTGGCAAGCGTTTGTATCTGCGAGACCTTTCGCCCGACTGTGTCAAGATCCTGCGTCGAGCGGGTGACATGGTAGATGGTGAATATTTCTCTAGCGTCTCGGGAGGGCACTAGCAATGGATCATCTGCGGCGAATAAAGGCGACTTTCATTTTTCTGAGAGTTCCTCTTTTTGCGGCAGCGCTTCTTATCATTGTTTTGCTTTGCGGCGCAGGAGGAACCTTTGGGCTCCGCAAAACGATTGCGCATTTATGCATGCCTACTGGTCTGGTGTGGGTGGGTGGTATCGTGCTTTTTTGTTGGCCCGGGTTGTCCAAACATGGTCGTGGTCTTGCCGTCACCTTGTGGGTTGCCTACACCCTATCGGGATCGCCGCATGTGGGTAATTTCCTCATTCGTAAACTTGAGGCGCCTATGGCTAGCCATGAATTCGTCGATGAGCCGCTGGATGTTTTGATCGTTTTAGGCGGCGGGAGCTGGGAGCGGCCTTCAGGGGCTGCTGCTCTAGGAAAAGGCGGAGATCGCCTTTATCGACCTGTCCAGCTTTGGCATGAGGGCAAGGTAAGGCTCCTTATTCCCACCGGCCTAGATGCGACAAATGCCGCGGGTCCGCGTTCACTGGCTGAGGATGCCCAGGCACTATGGATCAGTGCGGGTATCCCAGAGAGCGCCATCAATCCAGTTTCGGGTGCGAGGACCACTGGTGAAGAACTGCGCAGCTTGGCAGCTTCATATGCGAATAGCTGGCGAGGGCTTCGTGTCGGTCTCTGCTCCTCAGCATACCACTTGCCGCGTGCGTTGGAAGAGGCCGAGCGGGCGGGCTTAGCAGGCCTGGTGCCTGTGCCCTGCGACTTCCGCGCGAAACCTTTGATCAAGGCGTCACAGTTTTGGATCCCGCAAGCAAGAGGTTTCCGAGATGTGCAGACCGCCTGTTGGGAATTCTTAGGGAGATTGGCCGGTTGAGTCGAAAGCGCAATGCGCATAGACTCAACACATGCCTCAATTCTCAGCACAGCAGCTTGCTACCCTCGCGGATGATTACCTTAGAGTGGAGGAGATACCTGACTATCCTCCTGCCTTGAACGGTTTGCAGCTGGATGGAGATCGGCCTATTCGGAAAATCGCCTGTGCAGTTGATGCTTGCGAGGCAGTTATCCAGGAGGCTGTAGAAGTTGATGCTGATATGTTAGTCGTGCATCATGGGCTGTTCTGGCAGGGGGCTCAAAAAATGATTGGAGGTAACTATCGAAAATTCAAGAAAGCTATCGATCATGGGCTGGCCATATACTCAGCTCATATACCCCTCGATGTGCACCCAGCAATCGGGAACAATGCCTTGCTGGTGGATTCAATGAGCTTGGGAGGGGAGGTGAGCCCGTTCTTTCCTTGGAAGGGGATTGAGCTCGGGCTGAAAATTACAGGTGAGTTCTCGCTTACTCATATCATGGGCGCTGTCGAAAAAGCCACTGGGTTTGACTTGTTGCAGGTCTGTCAAGGTCACTCGAATCCGGTGCGCTCTATTGGTGTTATCACAGGAGGTGCTGGGTCAGAGATTGCAGCTGTAGCCGAGCGAGGTATTGACACTTTTATCACGGGTGAAGGCCCTCATTGGAGCTATACCCTGGCCGAGGAGTTGGGATTAAACCTGCTCTATGCTGGGCACTACGCTACAGAAACGTTCGGCGTAAAAGCCCTTGCGAGCCGCCTAGCTCAGCTTGCTGGCGACGCAGAGGTCGTATTCATCGAGCATCCTACGGGCCTTTAAAGCGCGTTGCTTAAGGCGCAACTCGCCATGGAAGAATTTTCTGAAGCGTTTTGGCCTCTGCCTCGTTCCGTTTGTAAACATCGGGAGGGAAGGTGATCACGGTTTGACCCGTCGGGCTGGTTCGGGGGATGGCAGTGAGGTAAGTAATGAATACCGGAATGGATTTCTGCAGCGCTACGTAGCGTCGGCGATCATTGTTGAAAGGTGCCTCGACTTTACCTTGTTCCCACCCTTCGTCTCTGAGCACCCACTTCGCTAGTTCCAGAGGCGCTCCTAGCCGGACGCATCCGTGGCTGTGAGCACGGTTTGCGAATGAAAAGAATTCTTTCCACGGTGTATCGTGCATGTAAACGCTGTGTTTGTTAGGGAAGAGGAACTTTACGCGCCCGAGCGAGTTTTCGTCTCCTCCTTTCTGGCGCAGCAAGAGTTCGCCGGAGGAAACGCGTCGCAAGACATTTTTCGATGGGGTGAATGTCTCCCCCGAAAACGGGTTGGTGGGAAGCACGATTTCATAGCGGTTTTTCGCGAAATACCCCGAGTCTTCCTCAAAAAGCGGGATCAGCTCCTCCCGCGCGATACCGGGAGGCACATTCCAGTATGGGTAAAAGACAAGTTCCGTCATGACGTCGCGAAACACGGGTGTCTGCTGTCCTTCCATAGCTTTCCCGTGCACAATAGGCATGGTTAGGGATGGGGGTCCCATTTCCTCGAACCCGTAAAGTTCGGCTGATGGGATGTTGGCCAAAAGGTATTTCTGACCTTTCATTCTGGGGAGCAGGCGAGCCTTGTGCATGGATAAAGCAAGGGCTTGGAACTCTGATACGGCGGTATGAGCAAGCCGCTGATGGGTGGCTGGTCCATAGACTCCATCTGCTTCGAGACCTTGATCTTGCTGAAACCTCAGAAGCGCCTGCGACAGTTCTGGGGACATCCGGTCGATTTCTGCGGGTAGCTGATCCAGGTATCCTCGGTCCTGGAGTCTGGCGGCCAGAGCGCTCGCCTGCGATGTGAGAGCCCCGATCTCAAGTGGGCCGGTGACAGAGGGGTTGGGCAGAGATGGTAGCCCGCGATAGTTAAGCATGCGCTGCTTCGCCATCGCATAACGCTCTCGGAGGGTCTTGTAAATCGGATGCTGTGGAGCTAGTGCCGCGACCGCCCGTTGCGCGGAGAATGGTGACATTAGTAATGACTCCTTAAGCTCAGCTTTTAGGGCATCGATGCTAAACTCTTCGCTGCCGGGGCGATCGCCCGTGTCCCAATGAGGCCAAATGTTTGATGCCTCAACCGGGCCAAAGCGAACAAGGAGCGCCGTGTCGACGAGGGATATCATGATGCCGAGCTCGGGACCTAGAGACAGCTCATCATTTGATATGGCTGAGTTAACCTCAGTTGGATCAAGGGCGGCAAGCTTCGGGAGACCGTGGTTTGCGAGGGCGTCGCGCAGTTCCAGTAAGACTCCCGTAGCTTCCGGGGGAGCAGTTGACCAGAAACGTTTATCACCAAGCCTTTCGTCATACAGTAGGCTCACAAGCTCGGCAGTTTTTCGGCCATTGGGTCTGTGACCGATTGTTCTTATGATACACGACGACAGCTGTTGCCGGAATAGAGAGTATTGCGCCGGCCCTCCAGCCGCTTCCTCAGCTAGCGCAAGCTTTGGCAAAAGCACGGCTAGAAACGGTAATAGGAAAGCTCTCATTTATGCCTCTAGGCAATGAGAACCAACCCCAGAATCATTCCGATTCAAAGAAAAATCGTATTTGAGGAAAAAGGGCATTGACGGTGGAGAGAG
>JAHDIL010000220.1 GCA_020630835.1 Verrucomicrobiota bacterium | reverse complement strand
TAGTCTATGGAGGGCCTAAAGCCGCAGCAAACAAATAAACGATGGAGGGGGATCTCCTCTTCATCGCTGCGTTTGCTTAGGCTGATGCCTACGCTGGTTTTGTGCTTTAGTTGCTCGCCTTCAGCCTATCGCGAGAGGGCTGAAAAAGAGGTTTCGAAGATTTTAGAAACGAAAGAAGAGCAACTAAATGAAATTCCAGCTGAAGAGCTTGTTCTACAAGACACGCGCTTATTAGCAGACACAACTGCGGTCGAGGGGCTGCAGACAAAAATGGCTCCCGAGGCGTTTTTGGGCTCGGCAAGGGAGCGGTTGCGATCGGCCAAGGTCTTGCCTCTGGAAGATGCCCTAGCCACAGCGGTAACCTATTCTCCCGATTATTTGACCGAGAAAGAGAGCGTTTTCCTCGAGGCGTTAGCTCTGACGCTGGCCCGCTACCAGCTAACACCTATCTTTTCGGCGGGGGGGGATTTTGTTCGTGCCGGAGATTCACGAGCTTCAGCTCTGAGCCGTGTCGTGTCACGCAATACCTTCACTCGGCGTAACAGTGCCGGAGTCACTATGCTGCAGCGAACCGGTGCCCGTATTACAGCTGACTTCACGCAGGATTTTCTCCGCTTCCTAGGCGGGCGGACCGATCTGAATCAGGCTGATGTTTTAGTTAGCTTGACGCAACCTCTGCTGCAGGGGGCTGGGAGTCGTGTCACCCTAGAGGCACTAACTCAAGAAGAGCGGAATACGCTCTATGCGCTGCGGGCTTACGCCGATTTTAGGCGTGCCTTTATCGTTGATGTCGTCAGCGCATATTACGGACTATTGCGAGCAAGAGACCAGGTGAAAAATAGCTACCTTGCCTATGATGGTTTTCGAAAAAATATCATTCGGGAGGAGGCTCTGGCTGAAGAAAATCGTCGCACGCAAACTCAGCTTGGCCAGTTACGACAGGCCACCCTGCAGTCCGAGAGCCGTTGGCTCAATGCTGTCCGATCCTATGAGGAGCAGCTCGATCGCTTCAAGACTCGTATCGGGCTGCCGGTCGCCACGCACATCGTCCCTTCCCTGGATGCTCTGGATAAACTGTCGATAGGAAAGCCACCGTTCAGCCGTGAACAAGCTTTCAAAATAGCTCTCCGATCTCGTTTGGATCTCACGGATAGATCAAGTGGATGATGCTGAAAGACGGGTTGAGGTAGCCAAAAATGACTTGCTTCCTGGGCTTGATCTTGAGGTCGATTACCGAGCTATCAGTGATCCTGGAGATACCACCCCATCGATCAACGCTGATCGACGACGATGGGAGGTAGGGCTCGATTTGGATTTGCCTCTGGACCGTAAAGCGGAGCGGAATCGTTATACGCGATCACTTATTGATGTCCAAAGGGCTGGTCGAGCAAAGCAAATTGTGGAAAATCGCATACGCCTAGAGATCGCTAATAATTGGCGTGACCTTGAGCAGGCATCAGCGGATTACCGCATTGCCCAGGAAGGCGTAGACCTTTCACTCCGCCGATTGGAGGAGCAGCGGTTGCTAGCTGAGTTGGGCAAGGGGACTGCACGGGATCTGGTGGATGCCCAGAATGACTTAGTGAACGCGCAAAACCAGCTGACTGCTGCGCTTATTGACCACTACCTTACGCGCCTGCGCCTTTGGCGTGACCTAGGAATCCTGTATATTGAAGCTGACGGTTCGTGGGAAACAAAGCTCCGTAACGAGGGTTAGATTAAGAAATGAAAAAATGGTTTTGGATAGCAGGTATCGCAGTTGCCGTAGGGGTTCTTCTTCTTATTCAATCAAGAAATGGCGAGGCGCCCTCGCCCGGTGAGCTGGCTATAGCTCAGGCAAAACGAGGTGCCTTACCCATTCGGGTGCTAGAAAATGGGAATGTGCGTGCCCTAGAGGTTTACGAGGTCAAAAACGATATTAAAGCGGTCGCGAGCCTAACGATAGCTGAAATTGTTGAGGAAGGGTATGAGATCGCGCAGCAAGATATCGAAAACAAAAAAGTAATCCTTCGTTTCGATAGTTCGGAACTGGAAGAACGCCTCGTCAACCAGTCTGGAGAATATCAGCAAGTAATGGCGGCATATCTGGAGGCGGCGCAGGAGATCGATATCGAAAAAAGCGAAGCACAGAGCGCGATTAAAGCGGAACGCCAGGACATTCGATTTGCGCTGCTGGACTTTCAAAAGTTCGTCGGGAGTGATGCTGCGGACGAGTTGCTAGCTAAGCTAGGTCTTCCGGCGAATCAAGAAGCTGTCGATGCTTATGAGGAAAACGAAACGAAAGCCATCGCGAGTGCATTCGACCCGCAGGAGATAAGCCGTTCGCCAGCGAAAAAAGGGGAGGTAACGCAGTTGCCGTCACTGGCAGATGCCTTCGCCGACTCTGGTGGTGTGATCGATGGGATCGATTTTCAATCCCTAATCGAAGAGAATGTTCTCGGAGATGGTGAAGCAGAACAAAAAATCCGACGGATGCGCGATGAGGCGTTGGTTGCTGCTTCTCAGCTCTCGGTGGTCAAAGAATCGGTCGAGGGGGCTCAACGACTAGCTGAGCGGGAGTTTATCACTCGGCAGACTTTGGAGAATGAGTTGGTGAGCCTCGATAAGGCGAAGCTAAACGTCGTCAGGTCGCAGACAGATCTAGACCTATTCAAGGATTACGATTTTCCTAAAGAGGCAGAGCGATTGCTGAGTGACTATGAGGAGTCACTTAACTCTCTGATCCGAACCAAACGTGAACGGATGGCAATGATCTCTCAGCGCTACGCCCGTTTCGCCTCAAGTGAGAGACGCTATCAGCTTGAGAAAAAACGCCTTCGTGAGATCGAGCAGCAAATCGAGGATTGTGTAGTGTATGCTACTGTTCCCGGTTTCGTTGCATACGGCGATGCCAAAAACAGAAGCTTTTATCGAAGGCAGACGGTAGTCGAAGAGGGAGCAACTATTAATAGAGGAGCTACCGTGTTAACCATTCCGTCGCCCGATCGATTAGGCGTCGATTTAAATATTCACGAATCGAATATCAAAAAAATCGCGACCGGGCAGAAGGTGGTTGTCGAGCTGGAGTCCGAACCGGATAAAACCTTCGCCGGAGAGGTGTCGCGGGTATCGGTTCTTCCTGACAGTAATGCATCTCGTTATAACCCGTCCCTACGTGTATACCCTGTTACTGTTGAGCTGGATGACACATCCTCTGGCATTAAGCCAGGTATGTCTGCCAAGGTCACCGTTCTTGTTGATGAACTGGAAGACGTCATCTTTGTCCCGATTCAGGCGATCTCAGTTGAGGAGGGCGCCTATTACATTCACCGGATCAAAACGGGCTCAAAGCTGGAGCGAGTCGAAGTGAAGATAGGGCCTGATAGTGATGGGTTTGTGCAAGTTGTAGAGGGCATCCAAGAGGGCGATGATGTTGTTATATCTGGTGTGTCATTAGTTGAGGAAGCGGAAGCCTGAAGCGCTCATTATGGTTGATCACCCTGAAACAATCATTGAGCTCTCCGGAGTGGAAAAGCACTATCCGATGGGGGCGGAAGTTCTTCGCGCTCTCAAAGGGATTGATCTGAAGATCCAGTCCGGTGACTATATCTCTGTGCTTGGGCCCTCAGGAGGCGGTAAGTCGACGCTGCTCAACATTCTAGGTTGCCTAGATCAGCCAACGCTAGGCACCTATCATCTGGAGGGGAAGAATGTTTCGACGCTGGGTGATGATGATCTCTCTGCTGTGCGTGGCAGTCGTCTAGGTTTTATCTTTCAGAGCTATAATCTCATCCCACAGCTAACGGTCATTGAGAATATTCAGGTTCCCATGTTCTATCAGGGGCGTGATGAAGGGGACAGTTACGAGATAGCGGCCGGTCTAGCAGAGAAGGTAGGACTCGGGCATCGCTTGAACCATCGTCCGAACGAGCTTTCGGGTGGACAGCAGCAGCGTGTCGCTATCGCTCGCTCTATCACGAATGACCCAGCCGTGATCTTTGCTGATGAGGCTACGGGAAACCTCGATTCTCGATCAGGCGGCGAAATTTTGGAGATTTTTGATGACCTTAGTGAATCTGGGAAGACCCTTGTGATGATTACTCATGATGAGGAAATGGCGAAGCGGACCTCGCGTGTGATCCGGCTTCGTGACGGGAAGATCGAATCCGATGAAAGGAAGTCCGAGCAAGGCTCGCCTTCTAAAAAGGTGTTATGAATCTATTCCTTTGGCGCAGGACACT
>JAHDIL010000219.1 GCA_020630835.1 Verrucomicrobiota bacterium | reverse complement strand
AGGGCACATCCAGCGGAGGCGATGGCTATCTAGCTCCCGTCCTTGCACGATCTGCTCTGGCCGCTGGATGTGATGGCGTTTTCCTTGAAACTCATCCCAACCCTGCTGAAGCACTCAGTGACGGCCCCAATCAGGTGCCTTTTGATAAACTTGCTGCCGTTCTCGAAGAACTCGTCGCCGTGTATCAATTAATTCGCTCCTTTTCGTGAAAGTCCTTCTCCTCAGCATTTTAGCTACTGGTCTAACATTCCCGGCAGCTCGTTCGCAGGACGCCCCGGCCCAACCTCTGCCTCCGGCAACCAAGGGTGAGCCTAGAAAACCCTCAAAATCGGCGATCCCGCTCAAAGATCTGACAGAATTCCTCCCTGTGGGTCGCACCCTAAAAGGTGTGCTCATCCCATCCTACGGAGCCGCCGGCCAGCTCGAATCTATCCTCGACTCAAAAACGGTGACGCGTATCGACGAAAAGTTTCTGCGCCTGACCGACATGACAATCACAACGATCGCCCATCAGGAAAACCACACCGAAGTCAAAGAAAGCGTGATCTTCATGAAAAGTGCCCTATACGATCTCGCCGGAGGCATCTTAAAGAGCGAAACGCCTGCCACCGTTGAGACGCCTAAGTTCCGATTAACGGGAGATCGGCTGTCCTACGATGCCCAAAACGACATTACAAGAGTCACTGAAAATGTTGTCATTACCATACCTGAAGCCGGGGATATAGGCGACTTTCTTCGCCGCGACAGGGCTGAAAAGAAGGGCCAAATTAAGGACTAGGCCAGAAACTACCCTATCCGTTCTAGCCAATCCCTCGTTTCCACAGTAATCTCATTTATCATGAAGACGCTCCTCACCACCGCGAGCCTTTCACTCTCTAGCCTTGTATTCTCGACGCTAAGCGCCCAGGAGCCTAATATCCCTAAGGCACTATCGGCTATAAAAGACGAGGTGCCTGCTCCAGAGTCACCCACGCGCCGATACGACACCTCGTCATCCCGCGCGACCAAGAAAATGGACTCTGGCTCGGTCAAAATTACGGCCGGTGATATGGAAATGAACGGGGGAAACAATACCATAACTATCACACGAGATGTGGTGCTCGTCCGCGATGGAGCAACTATTTCATGCGACAAACTTCTAATCACGGGGCTGAAACAAGAAGAGAGCTCCGACACGGCACCTGCCTTTACCAAAGCCATCGCCTCTGGCGGGACAGTTGAAATCAAGCGCCGCACCCCTGAGGGAAAGCTGCAATACGCACGCGCTCAACGAGCTGAATATAATGCGGTGACAAAGGACATTATTCTAAGCGGAGGCCCCCCTTTTCTACAGGATGGCGAGAGCTTTGTTGAAACCAAATCAAAGGATGCTCGCATCATCATGTGGGGGAACGGAAAATACGAGGTCGATGGGGACCGCAGCACTATAGTCATCCCAGTCGAAAATGGACCAAAATCTCCGTCCGGATTTGGAGATCTTTCCCGCTGATCTCTATTCCTCGATAGCACTATCGGAATAAGTGCGCTCGATGAGGCACTATGCTTCATGGGCGACAGAGCCCCCGCCAGAGATGCTTGACAAGGAATCACCTACTCCCTCTTTCCTCGATCGCGGCGGTAGCAGCACGATGGACGCAGCTTGAGACATTAAACCGAGAGCGAGTCGTCCAAGCACCTTGGAAGTAGGAACATCATTTCTCAAAACGGCGCGAGCCGGAACCGCAGACAAGCCCTTGCAAAGCGAATGACTCTGAGGGAGTTTGCGATATGCTCCTTAAGCGCTTCCTAGCGGCCTCAGTCGCATTATCTACCTTCTCCCTAACGCTATCTATACATGCAGATGAGCCCTCTAAAGGGGAAAACACCGGAGAAGGCACTAATGAGAACGCAGAGATATCCGCGTCAAACGATGCAAACATCGAAGGATTCGAAGAAATCAAGCTCTTCGCTCAAGTTCTGCAAAACATTCGGCAGAATTATGTGGATGAAGACAAGGTCACCTACGAGAAGCTAATAAACAGTGCTCTGGTAGGGGTTTTATCTGACTTGGATCCGCATTCTCAATTCATGCTTCCAGAAGTCTTTGAACGTCTTCAAGACAGCACAAATAGCACCTATGATGGTATCGGAATCACCATCAGCACGGATGATGACAGCATGCAGATCATCACCATTCGCGAAGACGGACCAGCTGCCCGCGAAGGCTTATTGCCAAACGACCACATTTTGCGCATCGACGGCGAGCTCGTAGACGACATCGGCCTGGCCGAAGCGATTCAACTTCTTAAAGGACTACCCGGAGAGTCCATCGAACTCACTATCCGGCGCCCTGCCACTCAGAAGCTGCACGAGTTCACCGTCACGCGTGAGGTGTTAGAGGCCAAATCAGTCGTCGACGTCATGCTGTTGGACGAGGACGACTCAGCCCCTTTCAAATTTGGCTACGCGCGTATCCTACAATTTAGCGAACCAACTGATGATGAGCTTATTGAGGCCCTCGATACTCTAGAAAAACAGGGCATGGATGCTTTCATTCTGGATCTGCGCAACAACCCTGGAGGCTTACTGACGACAGCCATCAACATTTGCGGGGAGTTTGTCGATGCCGGGACAGTAGTTCTCACAACAGAAGGCAGACCGGAACAAGGGAATGTGAAAGTGTTTCGCACAAGTGCTCGTGTCAAAGGGAGAGAGCGTGACTATCCTCTGGCAATTCTCATCAACCACGGCTCAGCAAGTGCTTCCGAGGTAGTCTCAGGTGCCCTGCAAGATTTGAAGCGCTGCATCGTCATTGGTGAAACTTCTTTCGGAAAAGGCTCAGTCCAGTCCGTAATCCCGATTACTAAAGGGCGCGCTCTGCGCATGACGACAGCAAAATACTATACTCCGAGCCATCGCACCATTCACGAAAACGGAGTGACCCCCGATATCGTGGCTACTCTAACCCCGACGGAAGAGGCCCAACTCATGCGCTGGTTTCGGCGGAATAGCTTGAGCAGCAAGGAGATGAAAGAGCTGAGCAAGGCATTCACCGACCACCAATTAGTTCGAGCGGTAGATGCCCTGAAAGGGGCTATGCTCTTCCAAAAAGCAGCAGAAACAGTGAGCAATCAACCCGCTGAGCAGACACCCACCTCCTCCCCCCCTGAAGAACAGACTGAGAGTGTCGAACCTAGCACGGAATAGCTAGATCGCGTTTTCGCGCCATCTTCATTCGGACTTCCTTTTGCAGGTTCAGGCATTCTTGCGGCGCGCAAAGTGTCGTAGCCTATCTAGGTTCCATATAAATCTTCCATGAAAACCCTTCTATTCATCACCGCTCTCGTGGCCGCCCTTACCACATCTCCTCTCTCTGCGAGAGACACTCCAAACATTATTCTAATTCTCGCCGATGATCTAGGCTGGGCTGACATCGGCGCCAACGGCAATGCTTTTATCGATACTCAGCATATCGACGCCCTTGCGGCTGGAGGTATGAGGTTTACTGATTTCTACGCAGCAGGTGCCGTCTGCTCTCCTACCCGCTGTTCTATCCAGTCAGGCCAAAATCAGGCCCGCATCGGCATTACAGCGCACATCCCAGGGCACTGGAGACCTTTTGAGCGGGTGATCGATCCGATGACGACAATGGCTCTTCCCCATGAGACTGTGACGATTGCAGAAAGTCTCAAACAAGCCGGATACACCACAGGCTACGTCGGGAAGTGGCACTTAGGCAACAATAGGTCATTTCACCCTTCAACACATGGGTATGACTGGGCCCAAGTGGTCGGTGGCCCGCACTTACCGGGAACCTTTCTCATAAAATCTAACAAGAAAGAAAACATCAAGCCCAAGGATGGTGAATTCCGCACAGACTTCGAAGCGCGCCTCTGTGACATGTTTATAAAGAAAAATAAAGAACACCCCTTCTTTCTTATGCTGTCACCATACCAAGTCCATATCCCACTCGGTTCAAAAAGTGAATTAGTGGACAAGTATACCAAACGTGCCAAAGAGCGCGGGACCGAACTCCCCCACCCCGTCTATGCCGCTATGGTCGAGGAGTTGGACGATCTAGTCGGCCAGGTCGTATCCAGTGTCGAAGCAACTGGTCTGACTGAAAATACCCTCATCATTTTCACATCCGATAACGGTGGGCTCTATAAGCGCTACGACTACCAGGAGCACTCTGACGACATCGTTACGTCAAATGCGCCTCTTAGAGGCGAAAAAGGGCAACTCTTC
>JAHDIL010000218.1 GCA_020630835.1 Verrucomicrobiota bacterium | reverse complement strand
CGAGTCTCGCGCCTCAATTCTATCGGAGAAATCTCATACGATGCCAGCTAAAATCTACACAGACAAGGACGCGGACTTAGGAGTGCTGAAAGGCAAAACTTGCGCCGTTATCGGATTCGGATCACAGGGCCACGCTCACGCGTTGAACCTCAAGGACAGCGGAGTGAAGGTCGTCATCGGCCTTTACAAAAAGAGTAAGTCGCGTGCGGTGGCTGAGGAATACGGTTTCGAGGTCATGGAGACTGCTGACGCTGTCAAAGCGGCTGATGTCATCTTCCTTGGTGTCCCTGATACACGTGCTGCTGCTATCTACGAAAAAGACGTAGAGCCTCATCTCGAAAAAGGAAAAACCCTTCTTTTCAGCCACGGTTTTGCCATCCACTTTGGCACCATCGAGCCACCGAAGAATGTGAACGTCATCATGGTAGCCCCTAAGGGACCAGGTCACATTGTGCGCCGTCAGTTCGTCGAGGGTAAAGGTGTCCCTGCTCTCATCGCTATTCATCAGAATCCCGGCAAAGATGCGCAAAAGATCGCTCTTGCTTGGGCCAAAGGTGTCGGTGGAACGCGTGCCGGTGTTTTCAAAACAACCTTTAAAGAAGAGACTGAGACTGACCTGTTCGGAGAGCAGACAGTTCTCTGCGGTGGCGTCAGCCAGCTCATCACAGCAGGTTTCGAAACTCTCGTCGAGGCAGGTTATCAGCCAGAGATGGCCTACTTCGAGTGCCTGCACGAGCTCAAACTCACGGTTGATCTCATTAACGAGTCAGGCATCTCCGGAATGCGCTTCTCTATCTCTGAGACCGCTGAATGGGGTGACGTGACAACCGGTCCAAAGATCATCGACGCCTCCGTGAAGAAGAAGATGGAGCGTGCGCTGAAGAATATCCAGAGCGGCAAGTTTGCCAAAGATTGGATCAAAGAGGATCTCGGCGGTCAGCCTACCTTCAAACAGCTTCGCAAAGAAGGCGAGCAGCATCAGATCGAGAAAGTTGGCAAGCGTCTACGTAACCTCATGCCATGGCTGAAGAAGCGTGACATCAAAGGTTCACAAGCTTCCTACAGTTAAGCTGTTTTTTCCTCCATACTTACTATGGCAAGCCGCACGGAAACGTGCGGCTTTTTTTGTAAGCTAGGGCAAGCTCAGAAATACGCGTGCCAGTGAAAAGTAAATCACACAACCAGACACATCCACAATCGTCGTTATCGCGGGCGAGGCGACAACCGCGGGATCAAGCCGACAGGCCCTCGCTAACAGGGGAAGCACGGCACCGATCATCGTAGAGGAAAGAATCTGAATAACGAGCGAGCAGGCGACAACCGCCGCGATAAAGGCTGAATCCACGCCCTCTCCCATCAAATCAGCAGGGAATAGAAAGCGCACCTGCAGCGCAACGCAGAGGCCTAAGCATAAGCCCAGAAGGATGCCGATACGCCCTTCTTTCCAGACAACACGCATGAATTCTCGCGGTCCAATTTCTCCAAGGGACATGGCTCGAATAACCATCGTGGCGGATTGCGCGCCCGTATTCCCTCCCGCTGCCACCACCATAGGTAGATAAAAGGCGAGCACATAAAAAGAGACCATGACCTCCTCATACGCATGCAGCACCCACCCTGAGAGTAGCGCGAGAAAGGCAAGAATGAAAACCCATCCGATCCGTCGCCGAAACTGAGTAAGAACACTGGTTTGGAGATAGGATGAGACTCCGCGTTCACCCCCGATACCGGAGAGTTTCTCCATATCCTCAGTAGATTCCTCCTCGAGGATCTCTAGGGCATCATCGTGGGTGACAACACCAAGCAGTCGATCCGCTTCGTCCACCACAGGCAGCGCCATCAGATCATAGCGGGAGATCATCCGCGCGGCTTCCTCCTGATCAACATCGGCTTGCACCCGGATCTGGTCGCCATCAACAAGCGCACGGATAGGCGTATCCCAGGTGCTAAAGGCTAGATCACGAAGACGTAGCTTGCCGATCAGTCGCCCCTCCTCATCTACAACAAAAATACGGCTGAGGATCTCTGTCTGGTCCTGATCATCCTGCAACTGCGCCAAGGCCTCTTTCACCGTTAAGTCGAGCGTTACCTTTGCCATTGCCAAGGTCATCCGACCTCCTGCCGTTTCATCAGCATAACGGAGAAGGGCTTCTGCATGCTCTCGGCTTTCTGCATCCAAGAGCTTCAGATAACGCGCCTGATCAGCCGGAGTCGCCTCTTGCAAGAGGTCAGCGCACTCATCATCGGCAAGAGCGCGCAGGATCTTCCGCTGGTCGCCCAGGTCCTCTGCCCTGAGGCGAACGAGAAGGTCACCAGCATCGATGCGATTGACCCATTCTAAGACATAGGCCAGGGGAAGTTTTTCAAAAAACAGGTCTCGTTCCGGACTCTCGATACGGTCAAGAGCCAAGGCGACGTCTCCTGGATGCACGCCCTCTAAAAAGGCGATCTCCCCCGTCTGCGTAAACTCGTGAAACGAATGCGCTAGGGCGTCGACAGCGTCTTCCGACTGAGCGATATATGAGTCAGGAGTAGACTTAGTGGGCTCAACTGGAGACATCTGAGACATAGGCGTGAGAACGGCGATCAATGCCCTCCGGAGAGGAGGAAATCCTTTTGATTATACGGTATAAACTTTGCTTCCTTGCCGGGCATCCCTTTTTCTTTTATTCTTTCCCCCCTCTATGCCAGATACCCCGATCTCATGAAAAATCCAATCCTCCTTCTTCTCGTCATTTGCGCCGGCATTTTCGCCACCTCCTGTGCTTCGTTGCCCGAACAGCGGATCAACCGAAATCCGGAGCTTTACGGGAAATTATCATCAAATGACAAGAATCTCGTCGTGCAGGGGCGCCTCCGCAAAGGCATGACTCAGGATGCCGTATTCCTAGCCTGGGGCCGTCCTGACCGAGTTCGCTCGAGCAGCCGCAATGGCAAGGGAAGCGAGAGCTGGGCTTATGTCGATCACACTCCCGTGCGCAGTTACAACGTGGGCTACTCCTTCGGTGGATACCACCCATTCTACAACCGCTACGGCTGCCATCCCCGTTTCGGATACGGATACGGGCCTGGCTGGAACTACGGTAGCGGAATCAATTTTGTTCCGTATATTTCGCGCACTGTCGACTTCCGCAATGGCCGGGTGACCGGATGGTCCCGCACCCGGTAAACGAAGCGGCCCCACCTTTCGAAATGGAAGACCTTCACGGACACCTCATCAGCTACCTGCGCGTGTCAATCACTGACCGCTGCAATGAGCGCTGCCACTACTGCATGCCCGAAGAGGAGCAGGACTGGCTGGCACGTGAAGAGGTCCTCTCCTATGAAGAAATACTCCGCACAGTTCGAGTAGCAGCCTCGCTAGGCGTCAAAAAGGTCCGCGTAACCGGAGGTGAGCCGCTCACTCGGCGCAACATGCTCTGGTTTATCGATCAGCTCTGTGCCATCGACGGAATCAATGATGTCGGCATCTCGACCAATGGGACACTCTTGGGGAAGATGACTAAGGATGGCCGCACCTACGCGCAGGCTCTCAAAGAGGCAGGTGTGCGCAGTGTAAACATCTCTCTCGACACCTTAAACCGAAAGGCCTATCAACGCACAACGGGGCGCGATCTGCTCGACGCTGCAGTCGGCGGCATTGATGCTACTCGCGAGGCAACTATAGATAAAATTAAGATCAATACGGTCCTCATGCGAAACCGTAATGAGAATGACCTATGGGATCTCGTCGATTTTGCTCACGAACGAGACCTCCTGCTGCGGTTCATAGAATTAATGCCCGTAAGCACGACAGAAGTGCTCGAGGACAATCAATTTTTTACCGTGAACGACGCTCGTAAACTTCTCGAGTTTCGCTTAGGAGAATTGAGTTTTCGCCCGGACTTCCGCACCAATGGCCCGGCTCGTTACTACGAGAGGAAAAACGGGCAACTGATAGGATTCATCGGAGCGATGAGTGATTTCCACTTCTGTGAAACCTGCAACAAACTGCGGCTGACCTGCGAGGGAAAACTGCGCCCCTGCCTAGGAAGCCACATGGAGTTTGATCTGCGTGAGGTCTTGAGAAACCCCAAGATGACGGACGCCGATATCGCTGGTTTTTTTCATGAAGTCGTCGCTCGCAAGCCGAAGGAGCATGACTTCCGCAATGCCTACGAGCCAGGTCGGAAGATGATCGCTATCGGCGGCTAACCTTCTAGAACCTCACTTTTTAGCACCTACCCTCCTCAGGGCTTCCC
>JAHDIL010000217.1 GCA_020630835.1 Verrucomicrobiota bacterium | reverse complement strand
TGCTGCCAAGGAGTTAGATCTGGGTCACATAGCTGAGCAACGATCTGAAAAACCATCAACATCGCGAAGACAATTCCTAGGAGGTGAAACTCATGCACAGGTATTTTATCCTCCAACCCTGGGATAAAGTAGATAGCAGCGAGCAGTGAGCAGCCTATGAGTAGAGCAGCATTAGCGTATCTACTCTTAAGTCTTTTACAAAACAGGGCTGCAAGCATCACCGCAAAAATAGGAATGAAATACAATCCATTCCTCTTTTGGAGATATTCAAAGATGCTCTCGTTTCCAGCCAGAAGGGGGGCAATAAACATCGCAAAAATGGCAACACCAATGCCCACCTGCTTTCCAACGCGGATCACTCTCCTCTCATCCTGAGCCCTATTCCCCCGGGCATACACTCCGAGAGAGAACAGAGTAGCCGTAGCATTCAACCCTGAATTAAACGAGCTCAAAATTGCTCCAACCATGACGGCTGCGAAAAAACCCGCCATCCAGCCAGGCATCGTATCCCGGACCAACTGACCATAAGCTTTATCAGCAGCTATTCCATAAATATGGAATGCGATGATGCCAGGCAACACGAGAATAACCGGAGCAAGCATCTTAAAAACGCCAGCTAAGAGCACACCCTTTTGCCCCTCGGCGAGACTACTTGCCCCAAAGGTGCGTTGAATAATTTGCTGGTTCGTCGTCCAGTAGAACAAATTCAGTAACAGCACGCCGGTAAACAGCGTAGAAAAGGGAACAGACGAATCCTTCGAGCCGATCGACTGGAATTTCTCAGGGTGCGCAGCTTTCACCTCTTTAAGCGCAGAGAACACTCCCTCATCTGATACCGCACCGAGAGCAAAAAATGTGATCGCGACACCTCCCACCAGCAGACCAAAACCATTGATCGTATCGGAAACAGCTACCGTCTTGAGCCCACCAAAGATGGCATATATCGATCCGACGATACCGATAAACCAAACCAAAATCCACAACAACGTGGTCTCATCCTCAATCCCCGTTATTGCAGTCAAGTCTAGTATCCCCATCAAGCCGAGGGCACCAGTGTAAAGAACGATCGGGAGAAGAATACCAGCATAAGCCAACATAAAAATCACACTTGTGATCATGCGAGTCTGAGCGTTGAAGCGTTTCTCAAGGAACTCAGGAATCGTCGCAACACCACTCTTCAAATAACGAGGAAGAAACAAGAGCGCCATAAGAACGAGCGACCCTGCGGCTATAACCTCCCAAGCCATGACCGCCAACCCATCGGTAAAAGCAGCGCCGTTCAAGCCAATAAGCTGCTCTGTAGAAAGGTTAGTCAACAATAGCGATCCAGCGATAAAGCCGCCAGAAAGACTGCGCCCGCCTAGAAAATATCCTGTCGATGTATCGACTCTATCTCCTCGTGTAATCAGCCATGTAATGAATCCGACGAGCGCTGTAAAAAAGAAGAAAACGAAAAGTGTCATAAGAAGAATAGGCGTTGGGGGTTTGAAAACATCGCCTCACTCGGCCGAGAAACGATGAATCATCTTGTGATAATAGCGCTCGCCAGGCCGCAGCACTGCAGTAGGGAAGTCAGGCTGATTGGGCGCATCAGGGAAGTTTTCAGTTTCTAGGCAGAGACCGCTTCGATGCTCGTAAGCCACACCACCTTTTCCACTTACTGTGCCATCAAGAAAGTTTCCGCCATAAAACTGGACTGCTGGCTGATTCGTATCGACCTCCATTTTACGCCCTGTCTCTGGATCGACTAACACAGCAGCACGGTGAAGACCATGTTCCGATGAAGGCGCTCCGTCCAGAACCCACGCATGATCATACCCTGCTCCTTTTACGAGTGAATCATAGTCGGCATCGAGCCTCGCTCCGATCAACATAGAGGAGGTAAAATCCATCGGCGTTCCCTCCACGCTTTTCCTCTCCCCGGTAGGGATCAAACCAGCATCCGTCGGCAGATAGCGGCCAGCAAACAAGGTAAGCTGATGGTCGTTAATCGAGGTATCAGGGTCCCCGCTCAAGTTCCAGTAGCTATGATGCACAATATTCACAATCGTAGCGGCATCCGTTTCTGCCTGAGCTTCCCAAATAAGCTCATCTTTTTCAGTTAAGGTATAAGTGACGGTCACGGCCAAATTACCAGGATACCCCTCCTCTCCTTCTACCGAGAGATAACTCAAAACAACCTGGGCCCCCTCTTCCGCAATGCGCCCCTCGCTCTTCCAAAGCACCTTATCAAAACCAACAACCCCTCCATGCAGATGGCAAGGTATACCACCAGGGTGATTATTTGCGGCCAAAGAATACTCTTCACCATCAAGACTGAAACGACCACCTTTTATCCGATTTCCAAACCTCCCTACTGTCGCCCCAAAGTATGAGGTATTCGTTAGCCAGCCTTCGAGTGTATCGTAGCCAAGAGTAACATCAGCTAGCTCACCGTTGCGGTCCTTGGCCTCAAGAGCGACTAAGATCGCACCGTAATCCGTAATTTTCGCTCGCATGCCATTCCCGTTTTCCAAAGTATACAGACGAGCTGTCCTACCATCCTTTAATCGACCAAAAGTTGTTTCCGTTATCATAGGCTTCTCAGCTACTAACTCAGAAGGAAGAATCAGCCCGCAAAGTAATAGCGCAAGGATATTTCGAAGACCGGGCAACCGGATACTGCTAACAATTTCCAAATTTCGTAAAGATCGTTTTTTCATAAATCGCTTAGTTTAAACCAACTTCTCTCTCACTAATTGAGCACCATCAGCTGCATGGGTTTGGTAAATTTTGACTGAATTATCAAATTCTCGATTGTAGCGCTCCGACAGAGCTTCACAAAAACGCTCGACCGAATCCCGTCTCACTAGGTTAACCGTAGCTCCGCCAAAACCACCCCCTGTCATCCTCGCACCAAGCACTCCATACTCCTCGCCCAAGGCACAGGCAGACTCTACAAGGGCGTCTAATTCCGCACAACTCACCTCAAAGTTATCGCGAAGAGACACGTGACTCGCCAGCATCACATCATGCAGGCTCTGCATGTCCCCCGACCGCAGGAGAGAGATAAAACGCTCAACTCGAGCTATTTCTCCAACAACATGTCTGGCCCGCTTTGCTTGAACATCAGTTAAGCGAGATTCATTCTTGTGTAGATCCTCAATGGAGACATCTCGGAAACTCTCGGAACCCAATATTTCAAGGGCCGATTGACATTGCTCTTTCCGTAGACCGTATTCCCCATCGCCAAGAGCGTGCTTGACTCCTGTATCTGCAGAAATGATCACAATATCATCTGGAAGCAAAATCGTTTCCACCTCGAGAAATTGACAGTCAAACAATACACCGTGTCCTCTGCGTCCCATACCTACCGCTACCTGATCCATCAGTCCACACGGCACCTTTGGGAACGCGTGCTCAGCTCGCTGACACAGAAGAGCCCGCTCTATCCGGCTCAGTGAGAGGCCGGAAAATGCTTCACAAACTAGAGACACCGCCGTCTCGAGTGCGGCACTGCTGCTCATACCTGCTCCAGAAGGAACTTCTGACTCAATCCGTAAATCTAACCCTGGGCATTCCCAACCTAAGCTGCGAAACTGATCAATAACTCCAGCAGGATAATTCGCCCAATAATCAGGTCCACTCGCGATGGGTGCGAGAGAATCGAGAGCAAGAACAAGCGGAAGGCCTGTATGGAATTTATCCGACCACAAGCGCAGACTACCTGTCGTCGTCACTCTCCCTTCTACAGACGTGTAGAGGTCGATCGCTGCGGGAAGAACGCGCCCTCCAAGATAATCGATATGCTCACCGATCAGATTAATCCGCCCAGGCGACGAAGCCTTTAGTTGGCTTGGTGCTTGAAAAATCTGGGCGAAGGATGGCGCGCGAGACATAATCTAAGCTGCGACCATCCAAATACTGTTCAAGCCTTATGACCGAAGAAAGAAATCTCGTTTTCGTAGAAATAGGACATGGCAGATACACATGATCGAGCATTCTTTATCTCTCACTTTGTCGATGAACTAGCTAGAAAGCCAATGCATCGGTTTTGATCACTGGGAACAGAGTGGACCTTACCTCCGAGGCGGCATACGAATCGGCGAGACCAGAAACCCCGATCATAAAGAAAGAACGGCTATATCACATCCGCCGAGTCCTCCCGCCAGACAGCAAGCAAGCAGTAGCCACACTCTCACATTCGCTTTAGTCGGCGCTCAAGGAAAAATGGCATAAAGGGCAGAAGCGCGCCAAAGAAGATGGCGACACA
>JAHDIL010000216.1:632-4264 GCA_020630835.1 Verrucomicrobiota bacterium | reverse complement strand
GTTGGCCCCCAAAATGTTTTCTCTGTCTCGACAAGGTTTTCATCGAGCAGGAATTGGAAGGCCTCAATAGACGAACCAAAGTCTTCCCCTTGGCCGCCATCAGAGCTTGAACCTTTCCAGGGGAAGTAGCCGTCATTGTCCAAAGCCCACATTTTGGAGACTTCGATGATCGTTCGCACGTTATCTGCTGACTTTCGCTGCTTTGCTTTCTCAAGAGCCGTCGTTATCTGAGGAGTCGCAATTGTCGCCAGGATACCGATAATGGCGATGACGATAAGCAACTCAATAAGGGTAAAGGCAGATCGCCTTTTCCGAGTTGGGTGTAATTGATTCATATAAGTATTGGGTTTGTATGTATGATCAGCCGAACTATTGAGATCGGCTTTGGTATGAATAGTGAGAAAAATATTCCCACAAGCACCATCATGACAAATTCCCTCTTCTTAGCCAAGGCCAATTACTAGGAATCTTCATTTTTGCTAAGCTCTGCAAACACGAGTCGCCCGGCACTCGTCGGCACGACTCTGTCGATCGTAATCAGCTGATGGGTTCCAATTAGGGCATCGGCTTGATTGACGACCACCATAGTCCCATCAGCTAAATATCCGACGGCTTGATGAGGGTCTTTGCCCGCTTTTATTAGCTCTAGTTTCATTAGATCGCCTACCTGTAGGCTTGGGCGGATGGCTTCCTCCAGATCATTGAGGCTGAGCAGCTGAACCTCCCTCAAGCGTGCTGACGGGTAGCGGTCCTTGGCTACGCATAGCACACGGCAGTCGAGCTGCTCGGCAAAATCAATCAGGCGCTGTTCTGTGTCGGGAATCTCATCACGAATCGGATCTTGAAACGTAAGGCTGACCGGCGCAGACTTCTGCAAACCATCGAGAGTTTCCAGTGCCCTGTGACCTCGCTCCTGGGCTGCGTTGGACTCGGCAGCTACCCAGGAATGGACCTCGTCACGCACGAAAGAGGGGACAACGAGCTCGCCTTGCAGAAATCCAGCTTTGGCTAGAGCGAGGATTCTCCCATCGGCAATGACGTCACTATCAATGATGTGAGGTAGGTCTTCCGTCGATTCTTTGCGGAATTTCACATAAGGAATGAGCAGGGAAAATTCATTCCGCTTGCTTCGGAGCGCCATCATAGTCCCCAAGAAGCCGAAGCCTAGGTAGCAGGCCATGCGAATGGTGGACGTTTCACCGGCGATAGGGCTAGTCTCCTCAATCACTCGCGTAAGGAGCCATGCCCCGAAGAAGCCAATCATCATGCCAACCGTCCCGTGCGAAAAGGTGCGGATGCTGAAGGTGCGGAGCGACACATCGACCAGGATGACGAGTAGGCCGAAAATAAAGGCGCCGAAAGCGTAAGCAAAACGCGAGTCCGGCTGGTCTCCTAAGGTCAGCGACCAGCCTCCGACGACGCATAGCAGAAGGAAAAACAAACGGATCCCCAGCAGTCGACCATGAGCTTGTATCATGATAGCATCCTCAGTCAGGGACAGGCAAAAAGGAAGCGTTTTCTCTTATTGACCAAGCTAGGTCAGGTGACACGAGTCATCGTTTTATGTGCCTTATTTTTCGCAAGTATGCATGAATTTCATGAAACTGTCGCGATTCGACACTTGATTCGCTGAGGATCGCGGCTGAGGTAGGCGGAAAGAGACATTTCTGAAGATTTCTCGACCGAACACACAATAAGAAAACGAAAAAATGAGTGAACTCAACCACACTGCTTTAGCGCAGGCCGCTACGGAAGCCCGCGGTCTCGCCATCGATGCTGTCCACGCCTGCAGCTCAGGCCACCTTGGCCTTCCTCTAGGCGCCGCTGAAATCGGAGCTGTCCTCTTTGGGGACATCATGAACTATGATCCTAGTGCGCCAAAATGGTTGAACCGCGATCGCTTCATCCTCTCCGCCGGTCACGGGTCTATGTTCATTTACAGCTGGCTTCACCTGGCGGGATACAATCTCGACTTGGATCAACTCAAGAACTTTCGTCAGCTCCACAGTCTTACGCCCGGACACCCAGAGTATCACGAGACAGACGGCGTCGAGGCAACGACGGGACCTCTTGGCCAGGGAGTCGGAAACGCGGTTGGCTATGCTCTTTCTGCCAAGATGGCCGGAGCCAAATTTAATACTGCGGATCACATCATCTTTGATCAGACGATTTACTGCCTCGCCGGCGATGGCTGTCTGCAGGAGGGTGTCGCCTCTGAGGCGATTGCGTTCGCTGGTCACAACGGACTCGATAACCTTGTTCTTATCTATGATTCGAACGACGTGACACTCGACGCCATGGCAGATAAATCGCAGAGCTACGATGCTTGCGCGCGTTTTGAGTCGTTCGGTTGGGACACCGTGCAGGTAGATGGCCACGACATGGATGCTCTCAAGAAGGCGATCGAGGACGCGAAAGCCAACAAAAACGGTAAGCCTAAGCTTATCGAGGCAAAGACAGAAATCGGACGCGGTATCCCTGAAGTCGCCGGCACAGCTGGAGCTCACGGAGAAGGTGGGGCTAAGTTTGCTGAGGAAGCGCGCAAAGGTCTCGGCTTGCCTGCTGAAACCTTCTATGTCTCTGCTGAGACAAAGTCATTCTTCGCAGAACTTGGCCAGCAGCTCAAGGGGGCGCACGCTGAGTGGGACGCCACCTACACAGCTTGGAAGTCCGCAAACCCTGCGCTTGCGGAGCAGCTTGAAAAGGGAGTGGCAAACGAATTCGGTGCCGATCTCGTAAGCTCGCTTCCAGAGGTAGGAGCGGCAGGCGCCACTCGGGCGAGCGGAGGAACCGTTATCCAATCCGTAGCTAAGGAAGTGCCGAACTTTATTACCGGTAGTGCTGACCTATTCGGCTCGACCAAAAACTACATCAAAGACGGTGGGGACTTCTCTCCCGAGGATTTCACCGGTAAAAACATCTGGTATGGCATTCGTGAACACGCCATGGGCGCGATCTGCAACGGAATCGCTTATGACGGGATTTTCCGCACGACGGGAGCCACCTTCCTCGTTTTTGCTGACTACCTCCGACCATCTATACGTCTAGCCGCTCTTGCGGAGCTGCCTGTCGGTTATATCTTTACCCATGACTCTGTAGGAGTTGGGGAAGACGGCCCGACGCACCAGCCAGTTGAAACGGTGAGCGGACTGCGTGTCATCCCGAATTTGGACGTCATCCGGCCGGCTGATGAGGAAGAAACCGCTGGCGCTTTTGCCGCCATGATTGAGAAAAAAGATGGCCCTACCGCGCTCATTCTCTCTCGTCAAGGGGTGGCCAGTCAGAGCACGCTGAGCGTCGCTGAGCGCCGCGAAGGTGTGATGAAGGGCGCGTATGTCGCCCGAAAGGAAGAGGGGGACCTCCAGATGATCCTCCTGGCAACGGGTAGTGAGCTTGACCTTGCCATGACTGCGGCCAAAGAAATTGGCGCAGGTGTTCGTGTTGTTTCCGTCCCTTGCTTTGAGCGTTTTGATCGTCAGTCTGATGACTATAAGGAGTCAGTTCTGCCTGCAGCTTGCACCAAGCGCGCCGCTATTGAAGCTGGCGTTTCCGGCTTGTGGTGGAAATACGTGGGTATCGAGGGCGCCGTCGTAGGTATTGACCGTTTCGGCATCAGCGCACCGGGTAATACC
>JAHDIL010000216.1:0-622 GCA_020630835.1 Verrucomicrobiota bacterium | reverse complement strand
TATGGCCGAGCTAGGAATGAGCATCGACAATCTGGTTTCCGTGGCCAAGTCGCTCTAAGGCTCTCGCTGCCAGCAGATATACTAGCAGTAAGCCGCTCCCTTCCCGAGGGAGCGGCTTTTTTGTAGTCTTCTAGCAAACACTTGTGCTAGGATTGACGGATGAGACTGGGCTTGAGCGCTGCTCTTTTTTATGCTTGCCAACTGGTTTCAGCCCAGTTAGCCGGGCAGGAACCTGCTTCAGCCTTACAGCGATTCCTTGATGAGGCCGTCGATAGAGGGCGCGTGGCGGGAGGTGTTGCGCTTCTATTGCGGGAGCGCGAGGTGCTCTTTGTTCACTCGTTCGGGTATGCCAATATAGCGGACAGAACGCCCTTCCGAGTGGACACTCCTGTTGTGGTAGCCTCCATCAGTAAACCGATTCTTGCGTCGATTGCATTCCGGCTCGAGGACCAGGAGGTGCTGTCGTTAACCGATAGCGTTGCTGATTTGCTACCCGTGTTCTCCGGCCTTGGGCACGAGATGACCGTTCAGCATCTTATTAGCCATACATCAGGCTTACCAGCTGATCGATCGCTCTCGGTTAGGCCCTGGTTGGCCGATTGGACAGAGGGTTTGCCGCTGT
>JAHDIL010000215.1:739-4269 GCA_020630835.1 Verrucomicrobiota bacterium | reverse complement strand
CGGGGCACGGTTGATTTCATCGGCAAGGATGACGTTGGCGAATATCGGGCCCAACTTGGGAGCGAACTCCGTGGTTTTCGGATTAAAAATCAAGGTTCCCACCAAATCGGCGGGTAAGAGGTCAGGCGTAAACTGGATCCGCTGAAAAGATCCGTGAATCGCCCCAGCGAGAGCATTAACCGTTAGGGTCTTGGCAAGACCTGGCACCCCCTCCAGCAAAACGTGCCCATTGGTCAAAAGGCCAATGAGCAGTCGGTTAACAAGCTCTTGCTGCCCGACCACGACTTGCGCCATCTCATTTTGCACCGCCCGCACCCAATGCAACTCACCCGCAATGTGTGAGCTCAGTTCCTCATGTGAGATCTGCTGACGGCTGGTCGTGCTTTCCGTAACTTCCATAGGATATTGTGCTCATTCAAAACGCTACCGAGCCCCCCTGCAAGACTTTCCTTGGTAGGGAGTGCGGGGCAAGCGCTCAGAGAGTAAAGCGACGCACCACGGGATCTAGCTCAGCGAAATAAACTTTCCGCCAGGAGTTCTCCCTCTGGCGGAACGGAAGCTGCGCACCGGGCGCATGGCGGGCGCGAATCGCGGCTGCCGTCCGACGGCACCAGAAGACAGGGTCCAGAAAACACAGCCCACTCCCACTGGGCGATCCGCTCGCAGATATGCGATTGCCTGCCTCTTCGAAGCTGGATCAAGAGCCAGGTTTCAAGACAAAATCAGCCGGCTTCAAGCCCTGCTTAGACCCATTGAAGGAGTATTTGCTTGGTTTGTAGACGCCCAGAGGTTCTACGTTCGCCTTCTCAGGAACCTCTAGATCGAGCCCCCAGAAAACACCATTCACAACCAAGCGACGAAGGCTTTCGTCCTGCAGGTCGGTTGCTGCTCCCATTGTCGTAGTGAGGATTTTGTTCTTCTTACCATTCCCATTATCAAAAAGGCGTGTCCACGCGATCGGCTGCATGGGGTTATTTTTTTCCGCAACAGGCTTCGAATTCGGATCCAGCGTTTCTGTCACTTCTCCGTATAAAAGAATTGTAGAAGGCTGCAAAGGCTTAGCACCGTAGACATCGGTGTCACCAAAGATTGTCCCAACTCCGCGCAGAATGGGATTGTTCTTATTCTCCGAATCGACCTTCGATCGCGTGCCCTCTACCTTATGCTTGCCGTGGTGATTCACCCAAGTCTCTCCTAATACCTGACGCCCAAAGCCATTCTCCCAACCAGAGGCGGCCGGAGCCCGAAAACTATACTTAGCCCACTTACTATCTTTCGCCTTAATATTGAAGGCGTGAGTGGAAGTCCTCAACGCTACGAACGGGACTCCACGATTTAGAGCGGCATCAAAGCGCTCCATGCTCTTGTCATCCCAATAGCGAAAGCGCAGACTCATAACAATGGCATCCGCGGAGTCCAATGCGACAGAATGAGAGAGGCTTGCTCCAGCATTGGGGTCGACCTCACCTTTTTCGTTCAAGGAAAAAAGCACGGTCGTCTTAAAACCGTGGTGCTCGCTCAGGATCTGAGCCAACATGGGCATAGCTTCCTCTGAACGGTATTCCTCATCGCCCGCCAGAAGCACGACATGCTTCCCAGCGCCCGGGCCGTCACCGCCTGCGAAAACCAAATGGTCTGACGGCTGCTCTGCTTGTAGTAGGCCTGAAGCAATCAGCCCGAAACCGGCTAACAAAACACATGGGGAAGGAAGAAATTTCATAGATTTTTTTTTTAAGGTAAATTTTGACGAGACACGAAATCGTGAGACACCTTAGACGAAGCTGACCTAGGAACGACTTTCTGTATAGCAGAAATGAGGGGCGCAAAAAATGTGAAACTCGAGCGATTTCGACAAATTAAAACCATTTGCGTATCCCTATCAGTTCAGAATCATGCGCAATTCGATACACTGGCAATTTTCGCCCTCCCCCAGCGCCCTTTAATGACGGGCTCATCCTCCCTGCGCTAGCATTGTAGCCAAGTCGATTATCAAGGCAGATGGTCAGGGCAGCCATCTACTCACACAACAAAAAAGCCACCTGCGCTAGCAGGTGGCTTTGCAAGTCCCCTGCTGCCCCCCATGAGGAGTCAGCAAAGATCTGAGAGTATCAGAAATTTAGGATACTTCGGAAATCGTCTTGCTCACGCGAGATACGATCTGGTAAGGGCATCCCTGTGAGTTTGGACGACGATCTTCAAGGTAGCCCTTGTAGTCGTTATTCACGAATGAGTGAGGAACACGAATGGAAGCGCCTCGGTCAGCAACACCGTAGCTGAAGGTGTCGATGGACTGAGTCTCGTGTGTTCCTGTCAGGCGCATGTGGTTGTCCGGGCCGTAAGCGGCAATGTGCTCGGCACAGTTTTTCTCGAATTGAGCCATGAGCTTCTCGAAGTATTCCTTACCACCGGTCTCGCGAAGGTAGTCGGTGGAGAAGTTACAGTGCATACCGGATCCGTTCCAGTCACCTGTGTAAGGCTTACAGTGGTAGTTAACGGAGACGCCATACTTTTCGCACAGACGCTGAAGGATGTAGCGAGCTACCCAGATCTGGTCACATGCTGTGTAGGAACCTTTTCCGAAGACCTGAAATTCCCACTGACCTTTGGCAACCTCACCGTTGATTCCCTCGTGGTTGATCCCTGCATCAAGACAGATGTCGAGGTGCTCCTCAACGATGGCACGTGCGATATCACCTACGTTCTCGTAGCCGACGCCACAATAGTATTCGCCCTGAGGGTTAGGAAACCCTTCTGAAGGCCAGCCGAGAGGCACTCCATCCTGGTAGAGGAAGTATTCTTGCTCAAGACCAACCCAAAGACCTTCATCATCAGGAATGGTAGCGCGGTGGTTAGAAATGTGCGGTGTGCCATCTGGATTCATGACCTCACACATGACGAGGAAGCCGTTGAGACGAGTCGAGTCAGGAAAGAGAGCAACCGGCTTGAGCATACAGTCGGAACTGCCACCCTCAGCCTGTAAAGTCGAGCTACCATCAAATCCCCACTCAGGAAGATCCTCAAGTTTGAGAGATTCTGGATCTCCATCGAGGATTTTTGTTTTACCGCGGATGTTCTGCACGGGCTCATATCCATCGAGCCAGAGGTATTCGAGTTTTAATTTAGCCATATATATTTGGTGTGTTTAAGAAGTGGTTTTATTTAGGTGATCCACACCATCGTGGCAAGTCCTTAAGTAAGAACATGTTGGGAAGGTGGAAAAACCGGTAATCAGCCCAAGCCGATCAGCAGCCGAAGGAAGCACCTCCCGTGCCAATCTTTGAAAAATTCACACCTTTCGGTTTCATTCTAGAGTTCCTAGCATTCACTGGCAGACAAGCGCGTGAAAACCCTTTGCACTTGGCTGGGCTGTGATGTCCGTTTTACCCCTGCAGGTTGCTTGTTTCGAGCCTGCCGACACAACGATATGACATTGGACGATCTAGGCTGGAATGATGGGCACGCGCGCGCCTTTGAGCGTGTTCAGAAACCGGGCTGGGTGGCAGGACGCCTCATTCGAGACAATAAGATCA
>JAHDIL010000215.1:0-729 GCA_020630835.1 Verrucomicrobiota bacterium | reverse complement strand
AATACGAGGTCATCATGTCTGGCAAGGTCTATCACGATGCGGAGTCAGATGCTGAGCTCCCCGCAGTTGGAGACTGGGTAGCGCTCGAACTAGGCGAGTCGGACCTCGATCATGTCATCCGCGCTCGCCTGCCTAGACAGACCTGTTTCTCCCGCAAAGCTCCTGGAAAGAGCACAGAGGAACAAGTGATCGCGGCAAATGTTGACACTGTCTGCGTTGTCACAGACGCCGGCGCCGATCTAAATCCCCGACGGATGGAACGCTTTTTTACGCTGATAGGAAAAAGCAGAGCCCAAACTGTTGTCCTCATAAATAAGTCCGACCTTTTTACCGCAGAGGAAAATGAGGCTGCCGCCGAACTGATCCGAGGCCTAAATCCCGAAGCCCAAGTCTTTGTAACCTCGGCAAAAGATGGCGCAAACGTCGAAGTGGTTGAGTCTTACCTGAAAACAGGTCACGCAATCACCTTCGTCGGATCCAGCGGCGTCGGAAAATCTTCTCTGATCAATGCCCTGATGGGTGAGGAATGGCAAGAGGTAGGAGATGTGAATGAAGTTACGAGCAAGGGACGCCACACAACGACGGCCCGTGAACTCATCATCCTGGACCAAGGCGGAATCCTCATCGACAATCCGGGCATCCGCGAAGTGCACATGTGGACGGATGAAGAAACGCTGCGCGAGCAGTTCGCCGATATCACGGCGCTGGCCGAGCAGTGTCGCTTCCGTG
>JAHDIL010000214.1 GCA_020630835.1 Verrucomicrobiota bacterium | reverse complement strand
CCCAAGCATAAAGACTGTCCCAATCGCCACTGCTCTTCGCGTCTTTCAGCTCCGAAAGTTCGAGTTTATCGGTCGTCAATCCCGTCGCGAAATTAAACTTGCCCGAGACGTCTATAACGACTTCGGCTCCGGATTGGATATAGGCCCCGGCACCGTCTTCGCGCATCCCAAGAATACCGACCTGCACTCCAAACTCACCTCGAACATCTGTAGCCGTATTGTGCAAGACATTGGCATCCAACAGGTAGCCTTCATCACCTACGAGGTCGATCCAGAAATCATCATCTGTCAGATTGGTCCCTGGATCCGTGTCGAGCGCCGCCGCCAGGTCCGCCTGCAAACGGAAGGAAAGAGTGCGATCACGATCCATCAGGAGCTCCACTCCATCCGCGATTTGAATAGTAAACTCCTCCTCAGCTTCTCCCAGCTGCAGCTCGATCGATTCATCCTGCACACTCTCATTTAAGGTCAGCAAGAGATTCAGATCTGTGCCACAGGACTCATCGACCACTGTGCCGGAGAGACCTGCATTCGAGAGCGCGGTAGATATCCAACTCGCAACACCGGTGCTGTTTTGATCGGCAGAAGCTAAAGCTGATAGGTCACCCCCAGAAGAGGCAAATTGAAAAAATTCCCCCACCCCATTAGCCCCTCCCGCCACATCAGCGAGAGTTTGGTCCGTCAGGGAGATTTGCTGAGCCTCAAACCGGCGGTTCAAGTGCCCCCCAAGATCCTCTAAGTGATCAAGCGACGATTTTGCCTGAAACGTTTGCCCAATCAGATTGCAAGTCTACAGGAGTAGGGGTCGGGCCTGGAGTGCCGCTAAGCAAAAGCCGCTGTTCCAGCATTTCGACTTCAAAAAGTGGCTTCTTGCGACGCCCCCGCGACTTACGACTGGCGTGTGGCAGTTTAAAATTCTTTCGTCGACTCATCTCCCTTGTTTGTGCGTAAGCAGAAATCGACCTATTTCTTTGCGAAAACGGGCCGCGCTAGAGCTATTTGCGATTCGTTACGGGAGATCGGAGAAAGCAAACCAAAGCTCTTTTACGAAAGCGCTTCTTTCGAAATGTAGCAAGGTAAAGTTGCCCCAAATTTTCCTGCTCTGAGACATCCGAGTGATACAATAGCTAAGCTTGCACAGCATTCGTCCCAGGGATACCGATGGGAATGCCACTTCTCAAAGTTTCCCTGTCTTTTGAACCTACTCCTGAAAAACTCAGAAAAGCCTCTGAGACCGGGATCGAGATACTCAGTCTACTCCTAGATAAGCCGTCATCAGTGACCATGTTCTCCCTTCAGACAGTGCAACATCTTCAACTCGGTTTAGAGTCGGAAACCGCCTGTCTGATTGAAATCCTTGGGATCGACATGCCTCCATCAGTCATGCCTGAGGCGACAGCGAAGTTCTGCGAATGGGCCGAAACGCTACTAGAAGTATGCCCAGCTTCGACTTTTGTCATTGCAACGCCAGTCCCGCGCGGGCTTTGGGGAGGAAACAGAAAGGTCTACTGATCCGCCTCGGCGTCTCGGCGTTCCAGCACTACCCTGAAACCATAGGTAGAGAGGCGCAGATGAGAGGTATTGCCAATTTCAAAGGAGCTCAGCAAATCACCCGCCATCCGCATACGCCAAGAACCGCCTCGGAGAACACGGAAATCGATAGAGTTTTTGAAAGGGTCCTGGCACCACTCCCAAACATTCCCCCCCATATCATAGAGCCCGAACTGATTGGGCGAAAAAGAACCCACGGGCGAAGTCGTCTGATAAGAGTCAACCCCAAGCTCAGGGTGGTAATTCCCGGCTGCTTTTGGCGGTGGCCAATCCCCCTCCCAAGGGAAGTGAATCGGGACTGAGAGTGTGGCCGAGAGCGGATCAGAGCTAGTGATCGGCTTCATACCGACGGCTACACTCCACTCAGCTGACGTCGGAAGCCGAAACTGGTCTTTCTCTCCAATCTTTCCGAGCTTCCGCTCGCGCTCCGTGAGCCAAGCGCAGAAAAAAGCGGCGTCTTCCCATGACACATTGACGACTGGGTAGAGCGAGCCTGGATTCGCCCCTGATGCTGACCATTTGCGGCCAGAGCTATCGGCAAATGCTTTGTAATCGATATTTCTCGTCTCCCACACGCTGAATAAAACCTTTGTGTTAGGAATAGGCACAAACCGCTGCCCAAGCGAGTTAGTTATCTCCTCAGCATGCACGATAAGGTTACAAGAGGTCACCGCTAGAACGGTTAGCCCCATAGGCTTGAATCGTCGAAACATCTCCACCACCCTCTTCACGCCCTCGTTAGTTTTATCCATGATTAAGGAGAGTGTAAAAACTGAAGCCGAGTTTGTCAAAAACGCTTCTACGCTGCTTTCCGCCTTGTCACAAAGTCCAAGATGCCTTTCAATCGACCCTGCTAGAGGATGAGGGAACCCAAGGAAAAAGAGCAATCGGAGCTCGAACTTTTGTGGAACTTTCCGGGCACAGAGTCTGACTTCTGGACTGAGTGCTTAGCTCTGTTCTGTCGACAGCTTCATGCCGCCACCGCTATCCTGCTGACCAGAGAGGTGGAAGGCCAGAACCGTGAATGGCAACCTATCTCACTCTGGCCTGACGCCGAGGAAACGAAACAACGCTTCTTCGCACTGCGCGAACAAATCGAAAGCCACGTAGCCGATGCCGCAGCCGCCCACTCTTCCCGATTTGAAACGGAGCCAGCTCTTGTCGCAGAAGGCATCCACATCATCTGCCTACCGGTAGACATCGGCTCACGAGACGCAGAAACCATCGTTGCTCTGCTACAATACGGGGATGATTCGTTTCTCATTCCCTCTGAGCGGCACGCGCGCTTGATGCGGCAGACACCATTTCTTTACGGAGCAGACCTAGCATTCGAAAAAACAAGCTCAACCCAATCAGCAACCGCTCTATCGCCGCTGCAATCGGCTATCGAACTCACCCTTGCGGTGCAGGACGAAAATCGCTTCCCCTCAGCCGCGATGCGCTTGTGCAACGAGCTTGCCACTATATTTCTCGCCGACCGAGCTTCACTGGGATGGAGCCACGGCGAATACATTCGCGTGAAGGCGAGTAGTCATACGGAAAAGCTTAACAAACAGAGCGAACAAGTCCGAGACCTTTGCACAGCCATGGAGGAATCGCTTGACCAAGATGATGAGATCCTTTGGCCAGAAAGCGCCAACAGTCGCTTTTGCATCTTTCTTGGGCACGAGCAATACGCCAGAACATCCGGAACAAAGTCGCTAGTCTCTGCCCCGCTACGAGATAGAAATGCCGAACCATGTGGTGCCCTGACACTAGAGCGCGATGAGCCATTTACTACTAACGAAGTTCGCACGCTGCGCCTCATGCTGGATCTAACCGCGCGTCGCTTAACGGAACTGCGCGAGCAGGACAAATGGTTTGGCGCACGCCTCGGCCGAAAACTTGCAAACGGAACTCATAAACTGCTGGGAGCAGAACATACGCTAGCAAAGCTCATCACCATTCTTTCGCTGGCTGCCATCGCCTTTCTCTCACTATTCCCCTGGCCTTACCGGATCCACTCCACCTTTACTCTAGAGGCCGAGGAAACGTTCCACCTGCCAGCCCCATTCGAAGGCTACGTCAAAGAGGCTAGCATTCGCACCGGAGACTTAGTAGACAAAGGCGACCTTCTCGTCCAAATGGATACTCGCGAAGCAGAGCTGCGCATCGCCGAACTGATCTCATCTATCGAGCGCTTCACGGCCGAGGCTCAGCTAGCGCGAGCCGAGGGTAACCCTTCTCAATTGCACATCGCCGTAGCGCAAGCTCAAGAAGCTCAGAGCGACCTCAAACGAGCCGAGCTCGTTCGCGCTCAAGCAAAATTGGAGGCACCGGCACGGGGTGTGGTCGTCGACGAATCCCTTCAAGATCAGATAGGCGCTCCAGTGACCAAAGGGGAATCCCTGTTAGTCATAAGCTCTCTCGACGGGTTGCATCCCGAACTACTGGTATCTCAGGAGGACATTCATCGCGTGAACGAGGGAGATACTGGAAGCCTGAGTTTCGCCAGCCGCCCTGATCTGCGTTACAATTTTACCGTTAAAAAAAATCGAACCCAAGGCTCGTCCTCAAGACGAGGGCAACGTGTTCCGGATCCATGCCGAGTTCACTAACTCTTCCGACGACTGGTGGCGCCCAGGAATGACCGGTGTCGCCAAAATCAATCATGGCGAACGAAGCCTTCTCTGGCTATTCACCCACCGAGCAATCGACGCCTTGCGCCTCCGCTTCTGGCTCTAACACCGACTATTTATGGCTAAGGCGAGACCCATGTT
>JAHDIL010000213.1 GCA_020630835.1 Verrucomicrobiota bacterium | reverse complement strand
ACATACGTTTTGAGACGACTTGCAGCAAGCGTTCGGCCGTTCATCGCTATCACTTCCCCAAAGGTAAGCGTGGGAAAGTAGCGATCAACTTTGCCTCAGGTGGTCTTCTTATTGAGGGGATGGGCACCTACCCTAGCCAGTCGTCGATCACGTTTCTTGATCAGGGGATAGCCGAGGGGCAAGTAACCATCGAGGGGCTCACCTATTATGTGAAAATAGAGGCATTCTCCTCGGTTGTGGATCAAGGATTTTGGAAAAAGAAAAAGACCTTCAGGGAAGGTAACGAGGAAGACGACCCCAAAACGTATCGACTGAAACCGAAAGTCGCCCGCAAACGCCAGCCCTTCGGTATCTGGTTCGAGGCAGCGGAGGCAGATCAACCCTTCGAACTCCGGATCAGTTTTTCCTTGCGTTCCCAAGCCCGCGCGCATCAGGCTATGGAGCGACGGCGGCCGCTGAGCTTTGCGCAGATGCATAAGTCTGCGGCAGAGCATTGGGAATCTGTTCTGGGCCGGATCGAGATTGTTGGTGCTTCTTCAGAGGAGCAGGAGATCTTTTATTCAGCGCTCTATCATTCTACGATAAAGCCGGCTGACTTCACTGATGAGAATCCCTATCGTCCCCAAGATGGCCCTTTCTTTTTCGACCTCTCCACGCTTTGGGATTTGTATAAGACACAGCTACCACTGGTGATGACACTCTGGCCAGAGATGGGTCGAGACTTCACAACCTTCCTTCTCGAGGTAGCTAAGCGCGAGGGGGCTTTCCCCATCAGCTACTTGATGGACATAGCGCCTGAGCGTTTTGCCAAACAGGCGACGGGACTCTGTCACATGATCCTCAACGACGCTCATATGCGAGGGATCGAGGGCGATTGGGAAGAAATCCTGCGTATGCTCTGGAAGACTAGCCTCAGCGGGAAAGGCCGCGGTGGTAAGTTTTCAGAATATGCTAAGAATCATGTCGTCCACCCTCTATCACACACGCTGGATCTCGCTTTCGCGAACTGGTGTATCGCCCAGTTGGCTAAGAAGCTAGGAGACCAAATAATCTATGAGAAGTCGATCCCCTTAGCAAAACACTGGGAGAATGCCTTCGATAAAGACACCGGGCTACTCCGCACCGATTCGGATTACTATGAGGGCGAAAACTGGAACTACTCCTTCCGCTTTCTTCACGATATGACGGGGCGGATCAAGCTGGCGGGTGGGCCTAAGGCTTTCGTGCAACTACTAGACTATTTTTTCGGCTTCGATGATCCGCAGGATGGCCGTGAGCTTTATCGATTTGAAGGGCTAAACAACGAGCCTGACATGGAGTCGCCCTACGCTTACATCTACGCTGGGCGCCACGACCGCACGGCTGAGGTCGTGCGGAACGTCATGCGCTACCAGTTCACAACTGGGAAAGGCGGGTTGCCGGGTAATGATGACTCCGGCGGACTATCCTCTTGGTATGTCTGGAGTGCCATCGGACTTTTTCCGGTTACCGCTATGCCGGTGATGCTGATTGGATCACCGCTCCACGAGAAGAGCACCATTAGACTCTTTGGAGGAGATTTTACGATCACGGCTCAAAACTCGGGGCCAGAAAATATATATGTGCAGAGAGCTTGGCTTAACGAGCGCCCTCTAGAACGAGCCTATCTTAAGCTAGATGAGTTTAAACCAGAAGCCGAGCTAACCTTGGAGATGGGAAGTTCGCCAACTCGCTGGGGATCGGACGATTTGCCCCCGTCGTTTATCTTTTAAGGCTAGGCTCGCCCATGCCGTCTCTTCGGCTATCAAGGATAGAGCCCGACAAAACGAAAAAAGGGACGATCGCTGTGATCGTGAATTAGGGGAATTTCACAACAACGGGATCAAGCTGGCTTGCATTGAGTTCCTGCTGCAGACTTTTCGGATCGGGATGGTCCGGATGAAGAAGAGTCAGGCTGAGCGGTGCTTTCAGCGGGAGCTGGTAAAGCGTCGCCCCACGCTGGTAAACCTCAGCCCCGAGAGGCTCAGAACTAACCACAAATGTGCCGACCCGATCGTCGAGCTCTAGGGAAAGGCTCCCGTCTGCACCGAGCGGGATCGGACGATAATATTCGTCCGATGCTATATAGCCACCCGCTCGGTCCCGATCTGCCAGCCAATGGGCAAACTGCCATTGCACATCGCGATCCGTTGCGCGAGCAGCCACTTCCTGCAGATCGACCCCTGCGGGAGCTCGATTCCCTGTTTCACTGAGAAATCGGCGAAACAGCTCACTCGAGACAGGATTGAGTAGCTGATAGTTATCACTTCCCGTAAGAAAAAACTCCAAGTTTGCGCCATTGAACCATGAGGGGTTCGGCGGGATCGGACCGAGATTTGGCTTAAGTTTGGCGTGGAATGACTGGGGGCCACCATTGAGCTCAACAGCCTTCTGAAAGGGGCGATAATCGGCAAGGCGAAGCTCGATATCAACTACCTCATCCGTGAGAGCTACCGAGGTTTCATCCCCGGTCACATTACCTGTGAACCGGTTATTGAGGAAAATCTCTGCCCCGGCGGGTTCGCTCGAAATGACGAGGTTCGTCGCGGCCTGCGGAGTAATTGTGACCTCGTCTTCTTTGATTGGCACAGCGATGAGCGCTGGCTCGGGGTCCTCCTTAGTAGGCTTGGCTGGCGAACCCTCAGTTTTTCCGCCAGGCTCGTCCACGGGATTACTGCCATCGATGACTTCGGGGTTGATAATCTGGGTCTCTGAGCCGGCAGGTTTCTCCTCTGGTCGAGCGATCACATCATCGATCGTCGGCAGTTCATACTGAAATCCGCTCGTTATTTCCGCTCCAGAGTTTGACGTCGTGTCAGAAAAAGTTTTTAGATCCTTCCACAACCATACCCCACCGAAGCAAGCTCCCACGAGCAGGAGTAGAACAGCAGCAAGGAAACTCCGGAACAGGACTTTACCGTGACGCTTAGACTGATTTCGGCTCGGAGAACCATGGAAATCTATCGAATCGCGCAGCGCCTGCACGAGGGAGGCGGCGCTATCGTAGCGTTTTTTCGGATCTGGGGCTCCCGCCTGACAAATCACCGCGTTGAGTCGCCGCCAATGGTCCCGGTTAACGGTCGGTGGTAGCTCCAAGATGGTTGGCAATTCAGGGAAATCGAAACGTTCTTTCTGTGTATGCATTTGGTAGAGGACCATTGCCAAAGCATACAGATCAGCAGAGCTCGTGCCTGGGCCCTCCGGCGGCACATAGCCCTCGGTGCCGACGAAAGTCCGTTGCCCTGTTTGTGCCACTAAACCGACATCAGCTAAACATGGCTTACCTTTTATAAAAATAATGTTAGACGGTTTGATATCACGATGCGTAAGGCCAGCTTTATGCAGATGGCCCAGAGCAGATGCGATCTGTGACCCGATCGTGACACATTGATCTACGGTGAACGCGCGCCCGCCTCTCAAGTCATCTGAGAGCGTATGAGCTTGATAGTTAGGTAAGCCCTCCTCTTCCAGTGCATTGAGATTATCAGCCAACTCCATGACGTAGAAGTAGAAGCCATCCTCATCATTGCGCCCTACGTGGAGGATATCGACCAGCCCCGAATGATCTCGTGAAACGGGTTCATAGCGCTGAATCCCCTGAAATTCCCGCTCGAATGTTTTCTCAAAGTCGAAGTCTTCCCGACGCACCACCTTGATGGCGCGATGCTGTCCCGTCACGGATCGGGCGAGATAAACCTCTCCGTAGGAACCGCCGCCAATACGACGCAACATGGTGTAATCTGGAATTTCGGGAGCTTCCATACGCACCCATGCTACGCCGCTTTAGGCGCTGCGCAAGCCGAGGCAGGGTGTTCCTAATACCTTTTCCCAACCCTACCTACTTCCACTCTGGGAGCGTGTGTAGATCCCCTCCGAGTGCTAGGTAGAGCTGCACCCGGTTCTCCAGGTATTCGCGACGCACGGTGAGGGCAGATGATTGCGCATCAAAGAATCGGCGTTCACTATCCAAGACCGCGAGAATCTCGGCCGATCCCAACTGGTATTGCTTCCACACCAGGCGCTGAGCGCGCGCAGCTTCGTCCGCCGCTGTCTGAAGCATTCGTGAGCGCCGAAGGAGAAAATTCTCAGCTGCTAACGCCGTCTCAACCTCCCTAAAAGCAGTGAGCGCTGTCTCCGCATAGTTGGCGATTGCCTCCTCTCGAATCGCTTCTTGCACACGAATGTTAGCCTTTAAGCGACCGCCTTGAAAGATCGGTCTGGCAACGTTCTGGCCAATGCTCCAGACAAGATTTTGTGCGTCGAAGAGATCCGCAAACTCATCCGTGGTCGACGTCCCAG
>JAHDIL010000212.1 GCA_020630835.1 Verrucomicrobiota bacterium | reverse complement strand
TGAAGCAGCGCGACAGCTTCTTCGTATGTCACTCGCTTAAACGGCTTCTCAACGACCAAATGAAGCCTGTCCAATAATCCCTTATCCACGAATTTTCCGAAGAACGCCAAATCTTCAGAACAATGGTTCAGCGCATCCTTAATGAGGTAAGTGACCATTTCCTCCGCGACGTTCATATCCCCTTCCAGGTCACAGAAAGCCATCTCAGGCTCGATCATCCAGAACTCGGAGGCATGCCGAGTGGTATTGGAATTCTCGGCTCGAAAGGTCGGCCCAAATGTGTAGATGTTGGAAAGCGCACAGGCGAAGGTCTCCCCCTCCAACTGGCCGCTGACAGTCAAGTATGTCGGCTTGCCGAAGAATTCCTCATCTCCTTCTGCCAAGCCATCACCTTTCGTTGCCGCCACACGGAACATCTCCCCAGCCCCCTCACAATCGGAAGCCGTGATAATTGGGGTATGCACATACAAAAAGTCACGCTCCTGGAAAAACTGGTGGATGGCGTATGCCATGCGGCTCCGCACCCGAAAGACGGCTCCAAAGAGATTCGATCGCGGGCGCAGATGGGCAATTGAGCGCATAAACTCCATGGAATGGCCCTTTTTCTGCAAGGGGTAATCTTCTTGGGCATGTCCGACCAAGGTCACCTCATCAGCTTGCATCTCCCAGGCCTGCCCGCCCCCCTGCGAGGCCACAATGCGTCCGCGCACTGTCATTGACGCGCCAACGCTAGCCGCCAGCACGTCCTCGGTGTAGTTGGCTAGCTTAGCATCGGCAACGACTTGGAAGTTCTTCAAAGAACTCCCATCGTTAATCTCAATAAACGAAAAGGCTTTCGAGTTGCGAATGGTCCGCACCCACCCCTGAACGGCAACAACACCATCGGGAGCCCGCTCCGCCGCCAATAAATCATTTACACGATGGATAGGAAATTCCTTGTTCATGCCAGAAGCAAAGGACCCGTCCAGCCAAGGCGCAAGAGCTTTCTAAAAAGGACAATCTATCGCCACTTTTTGTTGAGTATGCCGCATATCCCATTCATCCTTCCCCGATGAGTGATTTCACCTACCAAAAACCTTTCCCACTGGGCCCTGATCGCACCACTTACCGTCACGTAACGAGTGATTTTGTGGAAGTCGTCGAGTTCGACGGACAGGAAATCCTCAAAATTGATCCGGAAGCCCTTACCCTCTTGGCAAACGAGGCGATCCGAGATATTTCCTTCATGCTCCGCCCCAGCCACCTGCAGCAAGTGGCCGCCATTCTGGACGATGAAGAATCAACGGATAACGACCGCATGGTCGCCCTCACTCTGCTGCGGAACGCAGAGATCGCCGTTCGAGGCATCCTACCCATGTGTCAGGATACTGGCACAGCCATCGTCATGGGGAAAAAGGGAGACCGAGTCTGGACCGGCGGACAGGACGAAGCCAAGCTCGCTACCGGAATTTGGAAAACATACCAAGAGGAAAACCTTCGTTATTCTCAACTGGCTCCACTCACTCTTTTCGATGAGAAGAACACGAAAGATAATCTTCCCGCTCAGATAGAACTCTATGCCACCGAAGGTGATTCCTACGAATTCCTTTTCGTTACCAAAGGGGGAGGCTCGGCAAACAAGACCTTCCTCTACCAAGAGACGAAAGCGCTTCTCTCACACGACCGTTTCGTTGATTGGGCCGTTGGTAAAATGGCAACTCTTGGCACCTCAGCTTGCCCCCCCTATCATATGGCTTTTGTCGTCGGTGGAACCAGTGCCGAAGCAACCCTTAAGACAGTCAAGCTGGCCTCCACTCGGTATCTTGACGAGCTACCAACGGAGGGGAGCGATACAGCCCAAGCGTTCCGCGATGTCGAAATGGAGGAACTCCTGCTGAAAAAAGCGCGTGAAGTCGGGATTGGTGCGCAGTTCGGAGGAAAATACTTCGCCCTCGATGTTCGAGTCATTCGCCTCCCTCGGCACGGGGCGTCCTGCCCGGTAGGTCTCGGCGTAAGTTGCTCCGCCGACCGCCAGGCAAGAGCAAAGATCACGCGCGACGGACTTTTTGTTGAGCAGCTCGAGACTGATCCAGGCCAATATATTCCTGATAAATGGCGAGACCATCAGTTCAGCGGCGTGCCGATTAATCTCAATGCCGGCATGGAAGAGACGCTAAAAACTCTGACCAAATACCCCGTTACCACAGCTCTACAACTCTCCGGAACCATCGTCGTAGCAAGAGACATCGCCCATGCAAAACTGAGGGAAATGATTGAGCAAGGCAAAGAACTGCCCGAGTATTTTAAGCAGTATCCCGTATACTACGCGGGACCAGCTAAAAAGCCCGAAGGCATGGCGTCCGGGTCTTTTGGGCCTACGACCGCTGGCCGCATGGACCCCTATGTGGAGCTCTTCCAATCACAGGGGGCATCTATGGTGATGATCGCCAAAGGGAATCGCAGTGAGCAGGTGACGAATTCGTGCGCAAAGCACGGCGGATTCTACCTAGGATCAATCGGTGGACCCGCAGCCATATTAGCGCAAAACCATATCCGAAAGGTAGAGGTGTTAGACTTTCCAGAATTAGGAATGGAGGCCGTCTGGAAAATTGAAGTCGAGGATTTCCCTGCCTTTATCCTCGTTGATGACAAGGGAAACGATTTCTTCCGAGACCTGAAGCCCTGCCCTGCCTCATAATTCGCGTCAAACGAACTCACGCCGCCACTTTTCATAGGCAGCAGCATAGTTGGCATTTGTCAGCTCAAGCTCTCGGTGCGAACCATCGCCAGATATCACGCCACGGTCTAGGAAAAGAATGCGCGGGGCCTCACGCAGCAGGTCGACTCTATGGGTAACTAGGATCGTCGTCCCCTCACCACGTGCCGCCCGCTGCTGGATGGCCTGATGAATAAGAACCTCACTCTCTGGCTCGACTGAGGCAGTCGGTTCATCGAGGAGCAGGATTTTTGGTTGCGTTAAGAACGTGCGCGCTAAGCTCAACCTCTGCCGCTGACCTCCAGAGAGACGCAAACCACTCTGGCCAACTTCCGTTAGATAGCCATCTGGAAGAGTTTCGACAAAATCAGCTGCATTCGCCAATCTCACGGCTTCATAGACTTGAGCGTCGCTGGCATCTGGACGGGAATACCGAACGTTGTCGATCACCGTTCCGTTAAAGAGGTAGCTATCCTGTCCTACGTATCCGATGTTGCCACGAAGATCGGCCAAGGGGAAATCGCGGATGTCGATCCCATCGAGTCGTATGCCTCCTCCTGTCACATCATAAAAACGAGGGATAAGGTTGAGCAGCGTGCTTTTCCCCCCGCCACTCCCTCCTGCGATCGCTACAAACTCTCCTGGGGCGATTTCCGCATCTACTCCTCTCAGGATCGGTGCCTCCGCGCGATAGAAAAACTGAACACTCTCAAATCTCACGCCTCCTTTCACCGGAGACCAGCTTTTCGGATCGGTCGGCTCCTCGACAAGGACCGGCTCGTGCAGGGGCCCAAGCACACGCTGCGCCGCAGCACGGGCTTTCTGCAAAATATCGCTGGTCTGTGCGATCGTTCGGATAGGGCTTTGCAACCGCCACCAGAACCCCCGGTATGCGAGCAGTGCTCCCACCGTAAACTGATCGGAGCCTTGAATAATCAACCAGCCACCTAGACCTAGCATCACCAGATTATTGAGAAATCCGAATCCTGAAACAAGGGGAAAGAAAACGTTCCGCATGCGGCTGGCGGTCACACTCGTTTGATAGAATCCGTCAGCCTCCTGGCGGAAACGATCCGCTTCCGCATCCTGTCGATGAAAAGACTGCGTGATCTGCACCCCGCCTAGGCGATCCTGGACGAAAGCTCCGATATTCCCTAGACGCTTTCTCACGCCGCCGTAAACACTCTTTACCTTACGGTTGTATCGCCTAATGAAAACAAACGCCAGGGCTAGAGGGAGGATAGAGGCAAACCCCACGATGGGGCTGATCCAGATCACCATCGCTGCGACAACAACAAAAGTGAAAGCTTCCTCCACCAGTCTCACGATCCCCTGAAGCACCGATTGCTCCATAGCATCCACATCGCTGGTGATGCGGGTGACGAGGTCTCCGGTCGACTGATTTCGGTGGTATCCTAGACTCTGGTTCTCGAATTTTTCAAAAAGATCACAACGCACATCTCGCACAAGGGCTTGACCACATTTTTCGAGGAAAAAATTACTCACTCCACTAGCCGCGAGTCCGATCCCATAGCTCACCGTCATGATCCCGATCCAACTAGCGAGACCTTTCAGCGTCAGGGTCCCCTCGACCAGTTCGTCCGCCACGAGTCCCCACACAAGGGGGTGAAAATT
>JAHDIL010000211.1 GCA_020630835.1 Verrucomicrobiota bacterium | reverse complement strand
GCCGCAGGCTCATGCGCCGGTTCCGACGGCTCGGCGCCGAGTTGTCTGGATTTTTAGCTAGGATCGAACCAGATCGGGAGCTGCTAGGGGGAGTCACACTCATAAAGGCTCTAGGAAAAGGCCTGAACATAGACCGCTTGTAGGCAAAACGGCTTCTCAGAAACGCACAAGACTAAGCCAAGTGCGGTCGAATACCACGAGAAAAGCCATACGCTCATATCGTTTGCGCTCGGAGATCAAGCGTGTTTAGCTCGCCGGCATGAGATTACAAACTGCCATTACCCTCATTTTCGCAAGCCTTGCCAGCAGCGTTTACGCTGAAGGGTGGTTTAGCTTTGACGACGAGGCTCTCAGCAAGAATTGGGAGATCAAATCAACGGGCGAAATTAAGGCCCTTCGCGTTGACACACCTACTTTTACCGGAGCATCAGGAAGCTCCTTTCCAGCACCGAGCGGAAAGTGCTTAGAAATCGAATCTGGGATACCAGACGGCATCATCAATACGAAACCTGGAGATTTTCCCAGCAAACCAAGGAGTGGAGAACATTTTTGCTTTTGGGCAAAAACAGGCAAGTTCCATGAAGAGGACATCGTTAGGTTTGACGTAGTATTTCGTGGGAATTTATCAAGTCTTACCATGACCAGGCGGGTCGTATTGGATAAAGGCGATTGGCAACTAGTCGCTCTGCCAATGGACAGCTTTATTTCTTCCGAAGGAGCAAACTGGGAGTCGATGTCGAGCCTTGAGTTTCATGCAGGGCTTGGTTTGCACATCTATCTCGATGAATTAGGCATCTCGCGCAACGCGCCTTCGGGATCTACCGTTCCCTCAGATGCAGGGATGTCACGGACAACCACAAGAACAGAAGAGTATCAAAAAGGCGGCCCTCGATTCTATGAATTATCCAATATCTCGGGAGCGACCATCAAAGCTCAAATTTTAGGAAACTCTGCCAATCTGATTAGAATTATGATGGAGGATGGGCGCACCTTACTGGTGGATATTCGAACGTTTTCTCCTGCGTCTCAAGACCTTGTGAAAAAGGTCCTGACTGCAGAAACGATCGAGAAACCAGATGAGGACAGCCAGGGCGAAGTCACGTTTCGAGCTCGCTCAGCTAAAGAAGCACGGGAACTGCTCAAAAGAATTTCCGCGGTTCACAATCTGCTGCCAAACATGGCAACTATTCTCTCAAGAGAAACCTCGATGATAACATTCATCAGAGGCTCTTCCCCGGATCCGAAGCTGACAGCTCTGATCACAAAACATAATCAATTCATTAAAGATACGGTAAAACCGGAAGTAATGGCCATTGAATCTCCCGCTGAGCGCCTGGAAGAAGGAAAGCGAAGCCGGCGGAAGCTCGAAAAAAACCACGAGGAAGTGATTGAGGAGTTGGGCGAGATTCTAGAACGTCATCAAGAAATACTGGAGAGCTACGAAAAGTTCATCCCGGACGATCCCCAGCTCAAATTCCTTATTCCTGAGCGGATGAAAACACTCGAGGAAGCCTTCGAAATCTACGAGAACCAAACCTCGCAGCTCTATTAGTGTGTCGGCGCCGCAACGGTGGCCTCTTCTAGTTCTGCTCGACGCGCACTGACGATACGGTCCGCTGTATCGGTAATCATTTCCTCCAGCACAAGGCGAAAATGGCTACCAGCGCGAAAATCAGCAGGTGCCATATAGCGGATCCTATTTGAGCTACCACTGAGCTGAAAGGCCTTTCTGAAGCTGGCGCGGGTGGGATCCTGAGGATTATACACCGCAATACTGTTACCCCCAAAACGTTTCATCACGGTGAAGCAGGGCACGTCAGTCGGCCCGTCCCCCACATAGATCATGTTGGGAAATGGGATAGGCCTAAGCTCATCCGGCATATGATCATTAACATCTTCAGATGGGTCTAACATACCCTTATTAATGCGGAACAGATATTGGGTTTTCGCCGTGTGCGAGATGACACGCTTCGGAAACGCAATACGCCCTGTGGAGTCCTCCGCGAATTCACAGCCGAAGATTTCTTTGATATGTGCCGCCAGATCACTCCCCTCGATTAGGGCTTTTATCCCACTAGAGATAATATAATGCTCAATCGTCACCCCCATGGCGAGATGCTCGTCAGTCAACAACTGGCCTAACTCGTCAAACATGGCCGGCAGACCTGGGAAAAACTGGAGCCCCTTACCCAGATTTCGCAGGTCCTCATTGCTAGGACCATCCATTTCGAGGTAATCGAGCATCACTTTCAGATACGCGAGCTCGTTTTCATAACCCTGCTCTGTAACAAGCTCATTGCACTTTTTCCAGAAAGGGCCTGCATCGATTCCAAACTCAGGAAAAAGCACCTCATCCTGCATATAGGTGGGACTGAGCGTCTGGTCATAATCATAGACGATACCGATCGTGTTTTGAGGGGCGGCCATAAGAAATCGTAGCCCCACCCCATTCAACCGCAAGCCTCATGTTTTTCGTCACCACCTTGGAAAAAAAGGCGTCTTGCGGTAGCTTGCGGACAGAGTCATTTCATGAGACTGCTCACGGGCGATCACACTCCATCTTCTTTACACTCCTTTTCTATGCCTTTCCGTCCCCTTACATATCTCGCTATTTCCCTGGCCCTATCTTTCCTCATAAATTGCTCAGACCAAGGAGCACCTGCCTCCAGTGAAGTCTCGATATCACCACCCGCAGACCCCATGGCAAACATGGTGCTGATCCCAGCTGGCAAGTTTATGCGGGGTGGTGACGCTGGAGAGATGAACGGCGACTCCCATTCCCATCAAACAGCTTACCCCATCCACGAGGTTCTGGTCGATGCCTTCTGGATAGACCAAACAGAGGTGACCAATCGACAATTTGCCCGCTTTGTGAAAGCAACTGGCTATAAGACCTTTGCCGAGAAGCCCCTACCAGAACGAACAGTCCGAGAGCTCACGGCAGCAGCTCAAACCAACCTAGGGCACTTGCGAAAACAGGCCGAAACAGCCGAGGGCCAAGAAAAGGCGGGCATTCTCGCCACGATAGAACGGATTGAAGAATCCTTTCCCCATATCAGTTCACCTGGATCCATCGTCTTTTCCGTTCCAAAAGGAGATCTCTACAACTCAAACGACATCAATCAGTGGTGGCGACTGGTGCCCGGATCAACCTGGCGCGCGCCTGAGGGGCCTGGCACCACCTACGAAGACCGTTTGGACCACCCCGTCGTAAACGTCACCTATGAAGACGCCATGGCCTTTGCCAAATGGGTCGGGAAGCGCCTCCCCACGGAAGCCGAGTGGGAAAAGGCGGCACGAGGCGGACTGGACCGGCAGCCCTACAGTTGGGGGAGCGAGATGTTCCCCCAAGGTGAGGACGTATGGATGGCTAACATTTGGCAGGGAGACTGGCCGCATCAAAATACGGAAAAAGACGGCTTCTTCCTAACCTCGCCCGTCAAAGCCTTCCCTCCTAATGGATACGATCTCTATGACATTGCCGGTAACGTCTGGGAAATCGTTTCGGACCTTTATCATCCAGAGGCCTACACATTCAAATCAGCTCGCGAATCAAATCCTACCGGCCCCCATCCCGCTGTCGTCAATCAACCAGGACAGCGCACGACCACGAGGATAACTCGTGGTGGGTCGTTTCTCTGCTCCGATCAATGGTGCAAAGGCTACCAACCCGGAGCACGGCAGCCTTTTGACAACGAATCACCGTCGAACCATACAGGGTTCCGATGTGCGATGGATGCGAACACAGGGGAGTAGTCAGCACTTGCATTGCCCCATTACCGCCACGCAGATCCCTTAGTGATCTTGTAACAATTACGTCCCTACGGCCCCAATTGGAGACAGAAATTAGCAAGTCGAGGAAAATGGGACAATCCCACCAGAAGCGCTCCTCTTCAGCCTGAAGCCCCCCCGCGTCCTAGCCGGGTTTTATCCTGACTCAATTCGCCCCCCTCTTCCGTGTCATTTATTATGGCTCAACTCTGTTTTTTTCTTTACAATACTGCCTATAAAAATTATAGCCACTCGGGGAGGTTAATTTTCAAGTAATAGTAGATACACTTGTTCCAGTGCTGCGTAATCCAATCACTTCGCGCTGATTTAAAATCAGTCAATCACCTACCCCCTTATGCACAGAATACTCGTCATTAATCGCAGCTCCGATGTCAGGAAAATCGACGCCGAATATGAGGAGGGCTTGGTTATCGAGTCTCGGCCAGGGGATGAGGTGCGTGTCTACGATGAAAATGACAAAATCATAGAGGTGAAGACAAGGGTTGAAGGCGCCGACCTAATCCTTATTGAAGGTCTAAAAGCAGTCCGCTTGAAAGACTTTTTATTGAATGGGGCCGCTCCACCGCCAGTCATCAT
>JAHDIL010000210.1 GCA_020630835.1 Verrucomicrobiota bacterium | reverse complement strand
AGCCCATGATCCTCGAGCCTTTTGACGATTATTGGCTCGGAGATCTCAAGGACCCTGCCGCACTCAAAGCCTGTCTGGAAGAAAACAATATGAAGCTGGCTGGTTTCTCACTGGTGTGTTCTTGGGATCAAGTCGATGAGACGGACTCTGAGAAAGCGGCTTGTGACTACGCTATCGAAACTCTGCTGCAGTTCCCTGGCTCCAAGTTTGGAACAGTTCCTCTTCCAACTGATCGTAAGAACCTGCAGGAGCGTCGGATGAATCTGGCGAAAAACGTTAACAAGGTATCTGCGCGCGCGCAAGAAGCTGGGCTTGAGTGTTCTTTCCACCCCAACAGTCCGCCGGCCTCTATCGTCCGGACACCAGAGGATTACGACGTGGTGCTGAATAGTCTCGATCCGACAGTTACGGGATGGACGCCTGATGTAGGGCACATCATCCGCGGTGGCATGGATATCATCGAAACGATGGACAAGTGGCAGCACCTCGTGAATCACGTTCACTACAAGGATTTTAGTGGAAACGGTCCTGAGCCATGGGCGCAAATGGGATCGGGTAAGGTTGATTTTCACCGTATTACGGAGTGGTTAGTTACTCGTAACTATGAGGGCTGGATCATTTGTGAGGACGAGTGCCACCGCGCTATCGGTGAGCCTGATGAGGTGACCCTTCAGAATGGCGAGTGGTGCAAGGAGAACCTGCAGCCCCTTCTTGGCTAACGCCCAGCGAATTTTTCAGAAATTCGAGAGAGTCCGCTCCCGGTCATCGGGGCGGGCTTTTTTGTGGGCTTGTCGAACGCGCACCCCATCTTCCCACAAGGAAAAAAAGCACCAATCCCAAGGCGAAGGTGCCAGCCGTAAGGAGCAGGTGCTGGCCGCTCAGCGGCACGATGACCATGGCCGTCACAAACTGAAGAGCGATCAGGCAGAGTAGCAGGCCAACGAGAGCACTGCGCTCCCACCGCGCCGCTAGCCTAGCACCGAGCGGGGCGCCTAGGGCCACCACCGGGGCAGCTACCCACCAGTAGTTCCAGGTAGAAGTCGCAATAGGCTCGCCTCCCAGCCCGAGCGACCGGCATAAAAATCCAGCTAGGCTGATGGCTGCCATGAGAATGACAGATGTCGGAGTGGCGACCTTTTCGCAAATGCGGAAACCAAGGACAAGTAGCGAGAATACGAGCACATCGATGCCGTTTCCCACCTGTCCACTGACAAATCCCCCCAGCGCTGCTACTAGCGAAAGCGTGACGATTTGCCGAAAGCTCAGTCTCGCACCGGCGCTCAGTGACATCTTTCGGAAGCTGCGTCCGGGACGATTGATGGCGAAGAGAGCACACCCGAAGGCCAACCATAGTGAAACGAAAAAGAGTTTGCTCTGATCTGCTGCCAGAAGAGGGCGATCAAAGAGCAAACTGACAAATACTCCGAGAAAACCAGCAGGGAGGGCTATCGCAATCGCTCGATGATCAATAGCGATTCTCCTGATGAGGATAGTTACCGCCGCTGAGGTCATGCCAACGGACTGAATCATCAGGCTGAAGTCGCGCGCTTCTGGCGGAGGGATCTGAAAGGCTAGCGTCATCACGGGAAAGGCGACGGCTCCTCCTCCCTGGCTCGTCGACCCGGCAATGAAGGAGCCAAAGGCCATCGTGATCGACATGAAGTAGTTCTCCCCGAAAAGTTCCCACTGGTCTCTTAGTTGCATGGCTACAATCCATGCCAGCCAAATGAGCAGAATAAAAAGGATGTCCCATGAGAGGGCGCGAGGGAAGCGGGGCATAGCGTTAACGCAGGGGGAAAGCAGGGGTGACGTTTCGCTTTCGTCTTTGGCCGCCTTTTATTCGAGGAATTGCACCTGGTTACTGCTGGCAGAGGAGTGGGCGCCTTGCCCGCTGGAGTCTAAGTCTGCTACGACGCGATCTCTTATGCTCGGGCTACCGCTCGCGAGCTCTGCACTGAGGAAGCTGCGCTTGGTGGCGGCGGTGGCGGTAAGTGTTGCGCTCACTCGGCCGTCTGGAGCATAGCTGATGAGGGGGGTTCCCGGCTCGATGGAGGCAGCCTGGCGAGATTTTACTACCACGAAGGCTCCCGTCGTTGAGACGTGATGCACGGTCCCGATAGGTAGCCGCTGGGCTGAAGGCCGATTCGCCTTTTGAGCAGGTATTTGTGGTGTCGAGGAAGGTGTGTCGGTTTTGGCGAAAGGGCGCGGCAGTGTGGCTAGGGCAGCTCCGATTTTTTTGTGTGGTCCGCCCGTCGTCTTGCACGCGCTGGTCGGAAAACAAATAAGCAGAAGAAAGCTGACGAGGAACAATCGCATAGGACAGAAACCTTTCCTGAAGGGGAGGCAATGCAACTGTCTTTTTTCCTAAGGCGTGACCCAAGCTTCTCCTCGGAGTTGATCAACCCCTTGTGATATCAATGGACTAGATTATCATTTCGCTGATGAAGCTCTTCGTTTATGGGACTTTACGGGCGCCGAGAATCTGGGAGGCGGTGACGGGGCTTTCGTTCGACCAATGCGTGAGGGCGCCTGCGCAGTTGCGGGGCTACCGCATTGCCAAGGTCACTGGCGGACAGTTTCCTGGCATTGCGAAAAGTGGAAACCCCAGTGAAACAGTCGGAGGCCAGCTCATGGAGGGCTTCACTAAGGCGGCGATGGAAAGGCTTGATTCCTACGAAGACGCTTTTTACGACAGGGTAGAGCTAGAAGTGGCGTTAGTCTCGGATGATAGCGATGAGAGAGCTGTATCTGCCTGGGCGTATGTTATCCCTGAAAGCCTTGCCTCGGCGGTTCTATCACCTGACCGTTGGGATTTTGAAGAGTTTATGGCGTCAGATTATGATGCCTATTTTCGAGCTCATTTTGGGTAAACGTCTCTTTATGACAGAAACCCGTTCAGTATCTGAGCAGGGTTAACTCCCGTGAGCTTTTGGTTCAAACCTTGAATGGTAATGGTGAAATTTCCTGACTCTGTCTCGAAGTCGACAATTTGATCAGCCAAGTCAACCTTGCCGCTGGCATGGATATCGCGTGCAGGAAAGAGGCCTGCGATCGCGATGGTAGGGACACGAACGACACAGTGAGCACTTCAACATAGCGAAAACTTGGCAGCGTTGGCCATAACGGTATGGCGTATTTTGATGGAGCGTTTTCGTAGATATGCCCGTATCATTTAGGCTCTCTGTGCGCAGCGCGCAGGCAAGATTTGATGGCTGCTCAACCGATAGATGATCTCAAGGCAAGGCTTCGTGACGTCCCTCACAAACCGGGGGTTTATATTCACAAAGACCGGTTAGGAGCCGTTATTTACGTGGGTAAGGCTCGTGATCTCCGAAAGCGGCTTTCCTCTTATCTAACTCCCTCGCGAAAGAAGGCTGCGGATCGGAAGACGAGGGCACTGATCCAGAGTATTTGGGATTTTGAGATTCACGAGACACGCAACGAGCAGGAAGCCCTCCTCCTTGAGGGGAAATTGATCAAGGAGTATCGGCCGAAATATAATGTTTCATTTCGCGATGATAAGCGTTTTTTGCTCGTGCGTGTGCACAAGGAAGAGCCATGGCCAAGGTTCCAGCTTACTCGCCTGAAGAAAGATGATGGGGCGAGTTATTTCGGACCTTTTCCTCACTCGGGCTCCCTCCGACAAACAGTGGCTTGGATCAATCGCGAGTTCGGCATTCGCGGTTGTCGCCCGATGCGCCCCGGGGAGCGGGATTACCAGCATTGTCATGATGATTTAATCAAAAACTGCAGTGCGCCTTGTATGGGGCGGATCGATCGGGAGAAATACATGGCTCAGATCGAGCAGGCTTGTCAGTTTCTATCAGGGCATTCGAAAGATTTAGTCCGGTCAATGGAAGCTGAAATGCAGGACGCTGCTGAGAAGCTCGATTTTGAGAGAGCCGCTGAGCTACGGGATGTGATTGAGAATGTGAAACGCACGCTCCGCCCGGCTCGGCAATTTAGGAAACGTGGAACTCCAGGGAAAGCGATCAACCCAGAAGAGGACCTGCGTTCCCTGCAGGATTATCTGCAGCTGGAGAAACCGCCACAGGTAATGGAGTGCTTCGACATTTCTAATATATCAGATAACCATATCGTGGCTTCCATGGTTCGATTCACGGGAGGCGTCCCTGACAATCAAAACTATCGGCGCTATCGCATTAAAACCGTTGGAGGTCAGGATGATTTTGCCTCTATGGCGGAGGTGGTGCGTCGCCGTTACTCGCGGATCCTCTTAGAAGCCCGAGAAAGAGCCGGTGACCAAGCTGATGAGACACAGGAGGACCCCTTGGATGCCATGCGTAGGATTGAGAAAGAGGTTCAGGAGGATGCGGCCCTCAGCGGAGGGAAAAAGCGAAAAGCCTTTGTGCGCCTGC
>JAHDIL010000209.1 GCA_020630835.1 Verrucomicrobiota bacterium | reverse complement strand
CATACGGTCTGTTTTTCCAAACTGGTGGCAGATTCGGGACGAGTGTATGCCTTCGAACCGCAAAGGTTGGTTTTCCAACTACTCTGCGGAAATATGGCGATCAACAGTATCCACAACGTAGAGTGCCTCTACGCAGCAGCCAGCTCAGAACAAGGGACCATCACCGTTCCAGAGCTCAACCCGAGGGCGTCAAACAATGTTGGTGGGCTTGGGCTAGGGAGCTTCGATACTGGAAAAACAGTCCCGGTTTTGACTATAGACTCCCTTAACCTCAAGCAGTGCCATTTCATCAAAGCCGACGTTGAGGGCATGGAGGAGAATGCCCTACGCGGAGCAGAGAAGACGATCACGCGCTGCAAGCCTATTCTCTACGTCGAGAACGATCGAGAGAAAAAGTCAGCGGAGCTTGTCTCGTATATTGACAGCCTTGACTACCAGATGTTCTGGCACATCCCCCGCCTGTTCAACCAAAACAACTTCAAGGGAGAGAAAGAGAACATTTTCCAAAATATCGCCTCTCACAATATGCTCTGCGTTCACAAGAGCGTAAATGCGAAGATATCGCTGACTAAGGTAGATATCACCCTCCCCTACCCCCATCGGCCGACCAGTTAGTCGATTGCGCTCTCCTCAGGAGTCGTATAGAGTCGGTGCTGAGAAAATTGCTCTCGCAGAACGGTGCACCCAGCTCATGAAAGTTTTCCTCACAACGTCCATACTCTTGCTCGTAACTGGCCTAGTTAGCTCCTGCACAACGACTAGCACAGGCACCTCTACAAGCGGTATTCTATCAAGCTCTGTAGCCTCTATTCCCGCAGTTCAGGCCAGAAACGCACAAATCGCGACCGAACCCGCAGGCAGTTTTTACTATGGTCGGCGCTGGTATACCGATGGCACGCGTTATTGGGGCTATTTGCGTAGACCAGGTCAAACATGGCTAGATGCAAAACTGGTCATCATGGATGAGTCAAGCATGAAGCAACCGGACCGCCTGCCTGAAGTCGGTAACGGTCCCCTGCATGGATACGATCACAATTACGAATACAAAATCTGGGGGAATTTCACGGGCGTCCTTGCCTACGACCCGAACTCAAACTTCAAAGTGCCTAAATTTCGGCTGACGAAATATGAGGTGCTGAATAAGCGCCCAGGATTCCTGTTTTACCCTGGAGAGCCCTATGACAGGAGGAAGCTTCCCCCAAAGCACCCTCCAATCCCTCGGTAGCTCCCTGGCCTTATTCTCCACGATATGCCCACTCGTCGCTCATTTTTGCTGTGCACCGCTGGAGCCTCAAGTCTCATACCCGCTGGCCAGATCGAGGCGAGAGAAGGAGCGAGAATAGTAACTCTCAGCCAACTGCGCCAAAGAGCTCATCAGCTCTCCACCATGGGACTGGGCTATAAATTTGGCTCCAACAGCCCAGACAAGGGTGGCATGGATTGCTCGGGCACCATGCAGCATCTTTTCAGCTCATGCGGTTATGCAGGTTTCCCTCGGACATCTGCTCAGCAATACGACTGGCTAAAACAGCAGAAAACACTCCACAAACTCTCTGGCAAAAATGCCGCTAGCAAACTGCTGAAACGTATTCGGCCCGGCGATCTTGTCTTTTGGGGAGGAACTTGGGATAGCGGCCACCGCGTTTCTCACGTCATGTTTTATTTAGGCCATGACCCGCGCGAAAACACCCATTATTCTTTTGGCGCGCGAAGCAAATCTCTGCAAGGACGCTTCGGCAATGGCGTAGATATCTTTCCCCTTAATCTGAAATCGGGAAACCTTGTAGGCCATGGCTCGGTGCCGGGGCTTCGTATCGACGCTTAAGCAATGACATTTGCTTACCCTTTTCTCTTCATTCTCTTACCGATTCTTCTACTCGCAGCCTGGCGCATGCCTAGGATGCAGCTGCTCAGGAGTCCGCTCAGACTTCTCATCTCAGCGCTTTTGATCACGGCGGCTGCCGGCCCTTCCTGCAAGACCACATCCAGCGATCTCGATTTATGGATGCTCGTCGACCAATCTCATTCAAACAAAACGCAGGTAGATCAGAACGCCAACGAATGGGAGCGCATACTAAGGCTAGAGAAACCCGCAAGTGGCTCACGACTGCACCGTATAGACTATGCAGACATCGCCGTCTCACATCAGTCAGAAAGTGGAGATTTTCCGGGTTCAGGTGCTGAGACACGGACCGCATTAGCTCTTCGCCACGTCCTCGCCCAGGTTTCGCCCAAACGCCAGAACCGCGTGCTCGTTTTCACAGATGGATACAGCACGGAGCCTTTAGGCGATATAGGCGATGCCCTTTCCGAGCTATCTATCCCTGTAGACTACCGCCTAACACGAGTCGCCTCTGAGTGGGATTTTCGCATTAACAAGATCGAGACGCCACAGAAGGTAAGCTTAGGCGAATCATTCCTGCTGAAGGTAAAGGTCCACGGCCCCGCACAGTCAGAGGTGCCAATCAGCATTTACCGAGATGGCGAGCTACTGACGGAAAAGACAGTCACACTGCCAGAGGGAGAGGCGGTCGCTATCTTCGCTGACCGAATTGTAAAGCCAGGAGCCTTTTCTTACAGAGCGGAAGTAAACGCTAAAGAAGCTAAGCAGAGAGCCATTGATGGGAAAAGCCGCCATAGCTTGCCCGCTGACCCTGTTCTCGCCAACAACAGACATACGGCCTGGCTGGAAGTGACCTCTGGCCCACGGGTTTTGCTCGTCACGCGCTACACGGACGATCCACTGCTCCAAATTCTCCGCCGTATAGGCACGGACGTAGAGCTGGTGAGCAACCCCCTCAGTCTTAATGAAGGAAGCCTAACAGGTGTGCAGACACTGATTATGAACAATGTGCCTGCCCACGAGTTACCGGCAACCTTTCTGCGCACTGTCCCATTTTTTGTCGAAAATCAGGGCGGCGGTTTTCTCATGATCGGTGGAAAACGAAGCTTCGGAGCAGGAGGGTTTCATGAAAGCCAGATCGACTCCCTTTTGCCGGTCACGATGGAACTGAAGTCTGAACATCGAAAGCTGGCTGTGGCTATGGCTATCGTCCTGGATCGATCGGGGTCTATGAGCGCGATAGGCCCTGATGGCCGAAGTAAAATGGAGCTGGCCAACGAGGGTAGTGCGAGAGCAATATCGCTCCTAGGCAGCATGGACGCCGCCACGCTTTTCGCGGTTGATAGCAAGGCGCACCGCGTGTTCCCCCTGACGAACGTGGGGGTGAATGGGGCTGGCCTCATCGAGAGAGCTCGCTCCGTAGAGGCAGGTGGTGGGGGTATTTTCGTCTACGAAGGTCTTTCGAAAGCTTGGGCAGAGCTGGAAAGCTCTGAGCTCGGGAAACGCCACATCATCCTCTTCTCTGATGCTAACGACTCAGAGCAACCCGGCGCTTACAAAACTCTCTTACGCAAAATGCAATCAGCAGATGCTACCATAAGCGTCATCGGACTAGGAGAGCGATCGGACGCTGATGCAAAACTCCTGGAAGAGATTGCCAAACTCGGCGGTGGACGCTGCTTTTTCTCGAATCAGGCCTCAGAGATCCCTAACCTCTTTGCCCAAGAAACTACGACCATAGCGCGATCGACCTTTGTTGATGAAGCTACCCAAGCACAGTCTACGGGCCGCTGGCTAGAACTAGCGCGCAATGACTTCTCATGGCTTACCCAAGTTGATGGCTACAACCTAAGCTACCTGCGAGAGGGAGACGAGGCAGCCCTTATCAGTCAGGATGAATACGCGGCCCCTCTTGTGGCCTTCGGCCGTCGAGGCGTGGGGCGCACAGCGGCGGTTTCTTTCCCCCTAGGCGGAGCCTTTTCTGAATCCGCTCGATCTTGGTCAGGATATGGTGATTTTGTGCAAACCTTAAGCCGATGGCTACTCGGTGAGGGGGTTCCTTCAGGCATCGCGCTGCGCCCCGAACTCGACGGACAAACTCTAACAACCCACCTTTTCTTTAACTCAGAGGAATGGAACCAGACGTTCGCCTTAGATCCCCCCGTCCTCGTTTTAGAGGACCTGAATAACCAAAGCACTCAGGATGTAGCCTGGGAGCGCGAATCGCCAGGTCACTATCGCGCAGCTATCCCTTTACCGTCGGGAACCTTAGTGCGCGGGGCCGTCAGAGTTGGCGATCGTGCCCTCCCCTTTGGACCTATCCACGTTGCCTCGAACGTTGAGTATCAGAACTCTCCCGAGGCGCTTTCCGAAATGCAAGCCCTCAGCCGTCTTACTGGAGGAGAGGAAAGAAGCAATTTAGCTCGAGCCTGGAAAGCGCCCCCTGTTCAAGGCGAACGAACTATCGCTCACTGGTTTGCGCTGGCACTCGTGCCGCTGCTTCTACTTGATGCTTGGCTAAGCAGGATCAGCTGGCAGTTTGAGGACCTTCTTTCGAAAA
>JAHDIL010000208.1 GCA_020630835.1 Verrucomicrobiota bacterium | reverse complement strand
GACGTAACTCAGTGCAACAAAAAGCTGTCAGAGTTGGATTCGCGCTCCCGGAACCTTTCGCGTTCACTTCTTTGTAAGTGTCAAAGCAACCAATTCTTCAGCTCTAGCTTTGTAGGGGAAATTTTATTCTCCACTAGATTGCTGTCCATCTCTATCTTCTCATTTTCTTCAGCAATCTCTGCTGCTGTCTTCTTCCCCCCCGACAGCTTTCAGGGCAATCCGAGGCTTGAACACCGCTATCGGATGTCTTCTTTCTCGCTTCATTTGTCTTCTGCGTTGATTGCAAGTCTGCCCTCTTACATTCTTTGCTAGGCTTTAAGAGCCGTTTTCTGAAATTAGTTCAGAATAGCAAAAATTGGAATTGATGATATTCTATCATTCACATTTTCCTATTAAATTGAATCACCCTGAAACAGAGATCAGAAGACCGAATACGGTCCTGTGCTGTCTTCTGTGTCGTGTAGCGGCACGATATTTCGTGTGGTTCATTGCTATTTTGACTTGGTGGCTTTGGGGGATAATCGTGCCACATCTCTCAGCGGCAGAACCCTACCAACCCAAGCGTCTAGACCCGATGTCGCAACCGTGGCGGTGGCGCCATATTGCCGAACTAGATGGCCGAGGGCTGCGGTGCATGGCTGGCGCGCCGGACAATTCGATGTGGTTCGGAGTGGAGCATGGTGCACTGCACTACGACGGTCTGAAGTGGCATATGCATTCTGTAAATCAGGGGCTCGAGGTTCCTTCTATCGAATCAATCGTGTGCACGCCTAAAGGCGTGGTGTATGCCGCATCACTCTCAGAGATCTATCGCTTTCGTGATGGTATCTGGGAGAAGCTTTTGACATCGCCATTCGCTTGTCAGATCCAGTTGTTTATTTCTCCATTGGGTGAGGTTTGGGCCGGGTGGGACCAAGGTTTTTTCCGTTTCAACGGGGATCAAGCGGAATGGATAACCGGCAGTGCCGTGAGATTTCGCAAAGGCGAAGGAGCTCTTTCCGGTATCAAAAGGGTTTCCATTCCCGATGAACTAGGGTTCTCCGAAAATTTCGATATCGATGCCATTTACGAAGATGGGGATCGAAAGCTGTGGTTATCGGTCAACCAAACTCATCTAATACGATGGGATACTACGCAACCAGCCTCCGATCCCGCCGCATGGTTGCGAAAAACTTGCCCGGAAGTTGTTCACATCTTCAAAGCAACAGGAGATAAAGCTTGGATCGCTCAGTTTTCACGAGCTCAGAACCTCTATCGATTCCGTCTTCGAACTGGGAAGAAACACCGTTTAAATTTGAAAAATTTCGGCGGCGAAACATTCACGGAAAGCTTCCATAGCGATCGTGACGGAACCATTTGGCTCTGTGGGCGAAAATACCTCCAAGCCTTACCTCCTAGCACTTCTCCCATCCCCTACAATGACATCCTTGCTGCAGAGGCAGTCCAGTGGCGTATCTACAATCACCCAGACCGTTCGGAAGCTCTAATCTGTCTCAGCGAGGCATCGGACGGCAGCCTGTGGACAGGAAAACGAATGGGGCAAGTGTATCGCGTAGACCGCTCCGACGCCAATTGGAGCGGCTTTCAAAATCTAAATTTCCAGTGCGAGGGAGCCGGGCGAAAATGGTTCCTGACGCGTGAAGGTTATGTAGTTAGTCAAACCCCAGAAAAGTCCTGGCTACGCTACGACCAATCTGACGGACTCATGTCAGACCCCACAGCTATGACCGCAACTCGCTCGGGGCAGATCTGGGCATCTGGGAGCCACAATGGGACCGCGGCAACGGCTGTCTTTTCCGACGAAACATGGACACGACATCTTCACCCGAGTCTCGGCTGGACAGTTGATTATCGATCGCTTTATGAGACATCCCGTGGCACACTTCTCATTCAGGCTAACAATGAGCCACCCAGTGGCGGGACTTCATTGATCGAAATAAGCCCTTCCCCTCAGTTCAAACCGAAATTTACGGCAATAGAAAATTTTCCTTATGGCATAAACATCGCCGAAGGAATCAACGGCGAGCTGTGGATTGGCGGTGGCTACTTACATGTCTTCGATGACGGAAAGACACTGAACCGCACCCAGGAAATCTTTTCACCTACGGCCTGGATCGATGCGATCGACAGCAGTCCGACTGGAGCGATTTGGATATCGGTTGGAGGAAAAGGCGTGTTCCGCTTTCTTGATTCAAAATGGACACATTTCACGACGGCTGATGGACTCGGCGATATGATGGCCTCTGCCCTTCAGTGCATGGACGATGGCACGATCTGGGCCTCAACTCCTCGAGGGATTAGTCGCTTTGACGGGAGGAGCTGGACCCCACAAATATTTGGTCAAGATTTCCCCGGTCTCATTCGCGAGAGCGGCACATTAAAAACTGCCAAAAACGGTGATCTCTGGGTCAACTACAGCTCACGCGATTGGTTTTTCCGCGCAAAATCAAAAGAGTCATTCGACTTTGATTCCTTACCGAATTTTCGAACGATTCGCTATCATCCAAATACTGAGCTCATTCCCCAAACACTCATCACGATGGGGGTGGATCAGGTTTCCCAGCCAGGTAATGTTCTCCTCGGTTGGGAGGGAACAGTAGCATGGTCGGAGACAGCTCAGGGTTCACTAGAATATTCGTGGCGTATCGATGAGGGGGACTGGAGCCATTTTTCAGCAGATACAAATCACACGTTTTTGGCACTGTCTCCCGGGCGGCACCGATTCGAAGTAAGGGCCCGTGATCAGCATTTCAATATCGACCCAACACCTGCAACTTTGGACTTTACAGTCGTCGCTCCGGTTTGGCGTCAGCCATGGTCTATTCTCATGCTTTTAACAGCCCTAGGCTTACTGGGCGCTCTCATCTACGTTCTCGTTCGCCAACATGAGCGTGAGATGGTCGCTCGTGAAAAGCAGAAAGTTGAGATAGAGCGCATTAAGCTCAACATGTTCACAAATATCTCTCACGAACTACGAACTCCCCTCTCGGTGATGGCCAGCCCAATCGAGCGAGCTATCAAATCAATGGACGACGGTAAGCTAAAAAAATACCTCGGCATAGCCCTCAGAAACGTGCGCGAGATGCAACATCTGGTCGAGCAAATCCTCGACCTGCGTAAGATCCAGGATGGACATTTCGAGTTTGAACTGACGGAAATCGATCTCGTCCAACACACCCGAAAAATACTCGAATCATTTACCATTCTCGCTGAGACAAAAGAACAATTTCTTACATTCGAGACGGAACTCGAAAGTCTCCCCGTAGTTTTTGACAGGCATACCTTACTCCGAATTCTGGGCAACCTGATAGGCAACTCAATTAAATTCACACCAGCTAAAGGAAAGATCAAAGTCCGGTTGTCGCGTGATCAGTCCACGGTGAATCCCGAAGAAATAATTGCTCGTTTCGAGGTCGAAGATAACGGAGTCGGGATCGGCGGGGATCAGATGGAACACATATTCAAGTCTCACTACAGCACGACATCAACACTGCCCGAATCGGATAAAGTTCGCAATTCCGGCGTGGGATTGACTCTGACTCGAGAGCTAATCGATCGTCTAGGAGGGCGTATCGATGTGGAAAGCCCCGTGGATAAAAAATCCACGGACCAGCCCGGCACGAAATTCATGGTCGAGTGGCCATTGGAAAAGCGTTAAGCGGAAACAATCCAAAAAAATTGATCACCATGATACAACCTTCAGGCATCAGAAAGACCGGTTTTCTCGTGTTTCGTGAATACTACGTTAGGGAACTAACCCACTCCATGGGATGACCGTCACTTCTCAACCTACCGACCGACACCCCTGTATCGTGATTGCCGAGGATCACGAGGACTTGCGCATGGTCTTAGTGACCGAATTAGAGGCAGAGTTTGACATCATCGAAACCACAAATGGTGAACAAGCACTTCGGGCAACCCTCGAGACTATGCCCGACCTCGTTGTCGCCGATATAATGATGCCAGTGATGGATGGGTTGGAGCTTTGTCGGCAAATTAAGACAAACGACCTGACCTGCCACATCCCCGTGGTGATGTTAACCGCAAAGAGTTCTCAACCTCATCAAATCAAAGGCTTCGAGAATGGTGCTGATGACTAAATCACCAAACCATTTGATCTCGAGATCCTAAAAGTCCGGATCCACAGTCTGATAGAAACGCGCCGAATGCTTCGGAACCAATTCATTGGCACTAGCTATGATGAAAACAGCGGAAACCAGGAAAACTCTCCCGAGTCCGATAAATTTCTACAGAAAGTGATCGAAGTGATTGAAGCTCACATGGATGCCCCTGGCTTTGGCGTCGTTCAGCTCGCTGATCTCCTCCATGTCAATCGCACTACGTTGCTGAATAGAATCAAAAACCTGACCGAGTTGACTCCTCAGGAAATGATACGCTCTCGCCGCTTAAACAAAGCCGCCCAGCTAATG
>JAHDIL010000207.1 GCA_020630835.1 Verrucomicrobiota bacterium | reverse complement strand
CGTCTCAGCGCGTTCCACAAACACCCCGCCTGCCGAACTATCGACAGAGATCGTGCAGACCATCCTCTCGCGCCCGCCGACTACAAGCGAGCTTTCCCTGCTGACAGAAACCCTCACTAACGATCGCTCTCCGGAGACCATAGCTGACATTATGTGGTCTCTCTGCATGAATCCTGACTTCTTCCTAATTCGCTAGGAAGCATATCCTCCAAACCAACATCACGTTATGCAATTCCCAATCGACCCCACGGCGCCCGAATCTGTAAACCGGCGCAATTTCCTCAAAAAGCTATCGGCAGCCAGCGCTGCCGCTTGGGCGGGCGGAGCTCCACAGCTCGTTCACGGAAAAGGCTTACGCCACCCAGAAGCAAAAGCGGATGCCTGCATCCTCCTATGGATGGGTGGCGGCATGGCCGCACCCGAAACCTTCGACCCAAAACGCTACGAGCCATTCCGAAAAGGTTTACCTGTTAATGATATCCTCAGCACATTTCCCTCGATCGATACCGCTGTTGACAATATCAAAATATGTAAGGGCTTGGAGCGTATTGCCTCTGTCATGGATCGTGGCACGCTCATCCGTTCTGCCGTGCAACCCGACCTGGGCAGCATTCTCCACTCTCGGCACCAATATCACTGGCATACTGGATACATCCCCCCACAAACAGTAGCGGCGCCTCATATCGGTGCATGGATGTCGCGCGTGCTTGGGCAACGGAATGATGTAATGCCCGCCTTTATCAACGTAGGGCAACGTCTCGAGGGCGTAGGAGAAAAAGAAGAACTGAAAGCGTTCACCACTGCTGGATTCTTTGGGAGTGAATTTGGCCCGATGAACCTTCCGTTCCCAGAGGAGGCCGTGAAAGCCGTGCAGCCTCCCCAGGGGATGAGCGCCTCTCGTTTCTCAAATCGAAATCGTCTTTTCGAAAAGCTCGCGCAGGCGAGCCCTAACTTTGATCAGGCCAGCAGTCATCAGGCGGATTCTTTACTCCGATCTTTCGAAAAATCCTATCAGCTGCTCAACAGTCCAGAAAAGGAAGCCTTTGACCTCACTAAGGAGTCAGAGGAAGTGCGCTCGCAATACGGAAATTCCCGCTTTGGTCAAGGTTGCCTATTGGCGCGGCGCTTAGTTGAAAGCGGGGCCCGTTTTGTGGAAGTCACAACGGAATACGTGCCATTCCTCCACTGGGACACACACGCTAATGGCCACAAAACTGCCGAGCGCCTCCACCAAGAGATCGACAGCCCCATCGCTCAACTTGTCCTAGATTTAGAAGAACGCGGGATCCTCGACCGAACCCTTGTTATCGTTGCCTCAGAATTCAGCCGCGATGCCATCATGGAAGGCAAAGTCGGCAGCACCGCAAATGATCAGGCGACGCACAGGGTGGATACTATTCAGGAGATGAAGCATTATGGTCTGCACCGTCATTTCACTGATGGCTCCAGCGTTCTTATGTTTGGCGGAGGCGTTAAAAAAGGGTTCCTCTACGGCAAGACAGCCGATGAGCGTCCGCTCGTAGCAGTCGAAAACCCCGTCACCGTGACAGATCTCCATGCCACCATTTTCGAGGCTATGGGGGTCAGCCCGAAGACCGAATTCGTGGTCGAAGGCCGCCCCTTCTATGTAACCAAAGATGGAGTCGGAGAACCTGTCCGAGAAATTTTCGCCTAGCGCCAACTTTGCCGCTATGCTGCTTAGATGAAACTTGGCAGCTACGAGAAAATGGACCCCCACCTGCTGGTGGGCTTGGTGAATACAGAAATGCGCAATGGTGATTTCGACATCATCGAACTAGTCAAGCGTCACGACCTGAATGAGGACAGCCTACGGAAAAAACTAGCTGACGCTGGCTACTCCTATCACGAAGATCTGAAGCAATTTAGCCCCTGCAGGAGATCCTAATCAGATCCCTTCGCGCTCAACCTTTCCTCCCTCAAGCTACGAGCTAGAGCTTCTAACTGACGGTAATATTCATTCTCGTCCAAGGTCTCCTTTTGGCGGTGTAGTTTCTTGATCTCTAGTATGATAGTTCGCTCGCGGTGGGTAAGAGCACTCTCTCCTTTCTTTGTAGGCCATTCTATCAAGTTTGCCCGATCACCATCAGGGTTAGCCAAAAACACCGATGGCGCTCTTCGCAAGGTCGTTCCATCGAACCACTCAGCCCTAGATCCAAGACCATCCCCGTTGTCGTCTAGCAGCGCATGTTCAGTGGTTAAGCGATCGAGACTTTTATAGTGAGCCTCTGTTCCTTGGGACGCGGCGAGAAAAGCTTCCAACAAACTAACTCTGCCATTCTCATCCAAGTCAGAGTTACTTGCACGATCTCCCACCAAAGAGGCCGTAAAAAACTCGGTGAAATAGGCGAACGATCGCTGCTGATAACTCTGCGTAGCCGTGATGATCACGCGTCCTTCGCCAGATAGCTTTTTTACTAACCCACCGCTTGCAGATCCGAGATGGAGGAATACCAATTCTCCACCACGATCAGCGAAAGCCTCAACAAGCTCTTGCTCTGTAATGTCCAGCCCCTGAATTTGTAGCTTAGCCTGCCGACCATCAAAGGCGCCATGTCCGATAAAAACCACCCACAGCGGTCCGGCAGGAGCTCGTTTGATCTTATCAAAGAAGATCGCTTTAGGGGAAACTTCTCCCTCTGCCTCAGAAACGCGCGCAACTATGAAGCCCGCCTCCTCCCCGGCTTTCTCCCATCCTTGCGCCAGCTCGCGAAAGTTATTCTCATAGCGCTGCTCCCCCCAAATTCCCTCAAGGATGAGCAAAGAGGTATCACTGGATTCCACAACAGACACTCCCCCCAGACAAAGGATTGCCGTTAGCAAAAGTATGCGCTCCCTCATGCCAGCCTGAGACTTTTCCTTCGAATCCACCATTCTGATAACAACATCAGGGCAATGAGAAAAAACCACCAAACGCTCTGCCAGATAGGCTCTTTCGTTTCGGTCACTTTCATTCGTTCCTGTTTTTTCATTTGCTGCAAAAGCTTCGGGAGCTCTTCCCATGAAAAGACGCCTCCGCCACTGCGCTCTGCGATCGCACGTAAATTGGCATCATCCACTTCCAGAATCGCCGTTTCATCAGAAAGAGGATTGGTCACGACCATTCGAGATAGAAGAGAGCTTTCCCCTCCCTGCGTCACCTCAAACTGAAGTGTGGCTACCTGCCCAGAAACCGTGATCTCCTCATTTTTGAAAACACCAGACTCAGTAAGTGATAAGGGAACTATAAACTCTTTCCCCTCATCAGCACCTTCGCTTTTCACAGCGACTTTTACCGCAGCCCGATCGTCCGGCTTAAACGTCTCATCAAATACACTAGCTTTGACATATAACCCCATTCTCTTTGACGTCATCGCGTGCGTAGCAACCTCGGCATTCACTTCTGTAGGAACATCAGTCACCGCGTAGCGGATAAACTGCGACCAAAACTGGGCAAACCAATCACGCTGAGTATCGTCCGCCAACTGGGCACGCCACGTATCAGCGACAGGCCAAGAGAAGACCTTCCCCTTACCCACACGAATTTCTAACAACCCACTCTCTTCCACTTCAGCAAAATCTATCAGGTTTCGCGTAGCAAGCTTTCGCATACCTTGCCGATTAGAACTGATAAAAGCAGGTTTTTTGACTTCGGACAAATTCCATCCCAAACGTTTGCCACTTTCAGAAACTTTAACCGGTTTCGGCGCGCCGGACCTAATCATTGTTGAAGAAATGGAATCTCGAAACGGAAGTAGCCGACTCAGCCTTTCGTCCGCAGCCCATCCTCCTGCTGAAAAGCTCTCTTGCCCGCCTAAGAGGATGAGGCTACCACCGCGCTCTGTGACAAAATCGAACAGAATTTCTTTCTGTTCTCCTGTGAGAAAATCGGCCTCCATATCGTCTATGATGATGGCTCGAAACGGCTGAAACAGGTCTTTCGCTAGGCGTGGAAAACCTGACGAAAAACCTTCATTCTTCTCAAGATTCAGCCTGACGAAGACCGGTTGATCGAAGCCATTCGGCTCAGGTCCCTCCGCTGACTGGAAGCCTCGAAAAAGCGGGTTTCCAGTTTCACCCATTCGCCCCTTCCATTGAAACTGGGGCTCACGCTTAGCGATGCGCAAGAGAGCCGCCAGCTCCAGCTCAGGATCCTTACTAATCATTCGCTGCAGAAATTTGTATTCCCAATTCGGCCTACCTGAGAGATACAAAAGAGAATGAACCAAGTTTATTGAACACAACGCGAGTTATTTGCCACAATCAAAGTCCCCCCCCCTCACCAAGAAGACGAACGGTGTAATAGGTAGAAGGTGCGCTTGGAGATCGAACGGTTAGCTTGGCAGCTAGGGCTTGGCGCCCAGCAGGGATTGAAAGCGTTTCACGTGCCAACGACACCCCTTCTGCACTTGCAATTTCTAGGATGACATCTGTCATCTGGTTAGGAAGCTCTGTC
>JAHDIL010000206.1 GCA_020630835.1 Verrucomicrobiota bacterium | reverse complement strand
GAGTGGCCTATCATCCTGGCCAGTCGATAGAGCACCTGCTTTCTCGATCATCCCATAGAGCGCTGCTGCGGCTTGCTGAAACACCCGCCTAGAAATGCGGTTTAGGCCGGAAACATCTACAAGACTTGGGAAAAGAACGATATCTTTTGTTCCGAGGTAGTGAGCAGTCTGTCCACTAGCTAAAGTAGAAACCATCACCTTTGGCAAACCAAGAGGCAGACGTCGCATGATGGCAGTCCCGATAGCCGTGCCTCCCCCGCCACCTAGCGAAATGATACCTTCCACATTAGAATTCCGCACAAGGTCTTCGACATAATCAGCGGCGAGTCGAGAGATAAGCTCTACGCTTTTTCCGCGATCTTTCTCATCAAGGATACGTTGAGCAGCGGCACCACCTGATCGAATGATTTCATCGAATGTCACATCTGCACTAACCGTGGGAGCATTGAGGCATCCGACATCTACCAATTTTACTCGGCGGCCCCATTCTCTGAGTCTTTCAGCAACATACCGGTGTTCCTCACCCTTGGAATCGAGTGTGCCAACAACAATAATGTAGGGTTGTTCTTCCATAACTTGCATCGACTAAGGTTAGACGGTTCCCAGAGGGATCGACTTAAACTCTTTCGTAAGCGAAGTCAGCGACTCTTCTACCGCCATACGCTCAAGACTAGAGGCTCCGACAAAACCGGCCGCCTCCGTGTTTTCATTGATGAATGCGGCGTCCTCTGGAGTGGCAATCGGGCCACCGTGAGACAGATAAATAACATCGTCTCGGATAGACTTTCCGGCATCGATTATCTCTTGAGTTGACTCAGCTGCGGCCTCCAAACTCATCGCTGCATCAGTCACCCCGATGGAGCCGCCCACCGTGCATCCAACATGAGCAATGATAACGTCTGCTCCAGCCCTAGCCATCGCCTTTGCCTCCTCCGCTGAGGCAACGTAGACGATCGAGAACAGATCCATCTTGCGGGAGAGTGCCACAGTAGCCACCTCTTTATCTGTCCCCATGCCCGTTTCCTCGAGCTGCTTTCGGAAGTCTCCATCAATAATAGAGTGCGTTGGGAAGTTGTTCATCCCAGAAAATCCCATCTCTTTCACCTTAAGTAACCAGTGCCACATGCGCCGGCGCGGATCCGTGCAGTGGACGCCACAAACAACCGGAATTTCTTCGACCACTGGGAGGACCTCATATTCGCCAATCTCCATGGCCACTGCGTTGGCATCCCCATATCCCATCATCCCTGCGATGGAGCCATGCCCCATCATACGATACCGGCCGGAGTTGTATATGATGATGAGATCAGCCCCGCCCTTTTCAATAAACTTGGCGCTGATCCCTGTTCCTGCTCCCGCAGCAATAATGGGCTCCCCCTTATCGAGAGTAGCGTGCAAACGGGCGATAACTTCTGAGCGTGTGTAGGGATTTCCGATCCCTGTCCATGGATTTGGCATGAGACAACCTTGCCCTTAGTCGAGATGATTCCATATCTGAAATCCACTACATAATGCGATTTCACATCTCAATGCCGTGCCTAACTCGGTCGAAGACTTATTTCCTAAAGTAATAAAGATAGTAAATATATATTGACTAATTGAGTCGGCCGCCTCCATAGTCCTGCTGTCTGTTTGTGTTTTGAGGAAAGGTTGGATTGCTTTGCGCGTCCAACCTTTCTTCTTGTCAGGTCTAATCGCTACGAATTGAGAGCTGCTATCGCCGTTGACCTATCCACTGAACACCCTTACCCTAATAGGACAGTCGCGAAACACCCGCGTTTCCCTATGAAATCCTCCTCTTTTCTTTCCCTTTCGTTTGCGAGCCTGTTGGCGGTGAGCGCTCATGCCAATGAAGTTGCGCCACTGGACTTGGCATCTTTTCCAGGAGAACTGATCAACGAAGTGGTTGTCCCTGTGCCTGCAGAGATTTTTTCCGTTCTCGATAAGCTTGGCGAGCCAAACTGGGAGGAAGCGATTGTCGAACAACCTAAGAGCGAGTCACAGGACCGGAGACAAATCGCCCTGCAATTTGGCTGCCTTATTGCCGATGGGTTTGTAGCAGTGCAAGCGCAATCACCTGCCGAAATTCAGAACATCGGTCGCCGGGTGCTGGATCTCTCTGAAAGCCTGGGGCTAGCGAGCTCCGTCCGACCCCATTGCCTATCGATCATCGAGGCTGCTGGCGACAAAGACTGGAACCGCGTGCGTCGCGAACTAGATCTCACCGAACTCACCGTGCGCGAGACAATGGAGGAATTGCGTGACGATGAGCTATCAAACCTGGTCAGCCTAGGCGGCTGGTTGCGAGGCACTCAAGTTGTTACGCAAGTCGTTACGGCCTCTTATTCAAACGACAAAGCTGAGTTGCTGAACCAGCCAGGTTTAGTCAATCACTTTCAAGGGCTGGTAAGCACCATGAGTCAGCAACCAAATTCTCCCCGTTTCCTGCGGCAAATCTCTACCGGCCTGGCAGATATGAACCGCGTCATCAAAGCTAACGCACCACTTAACCCTGATCAAATCCTGGAAGTTCGGCAACTAAGCACACAGATGCTAGCTCAATTTTATCTATAAGAGACTGTTAGAAAATAATGCCCGTGCTGATGAAGAAAAAATGGGCCCAAAAGTCTGCGGGAAACCGGCTAGATTTCCTTATTCTGTGCGCTGCAGCCCGCTGCTTTATTCCTCAAAATCAAGACTCACCTAGCGTTTTAACAGCCTCATAAGGCCACCTTCCTATTTTTAGAACTCTCATGACTGTTCGCAGATTTTTTCGCCCTCTTCACCTTTGTGCTGTAACTGTGCTAGTGACGTCAGGGATCGCTCTAGCTTACGTCAACGAGGCCATCTCCATGGCTCTGGAAGCTGCCACACCGTATGTAAAAGAGGGCTTCAGTGTGCGAGAGGATAACTGGTCAGGCGAAACAGAGGAGGGAAAGCCACTCCTCATTCGCCATCAATTGTTCCGAGGGAATGAATACTGGTTCTGGGCCGGGACCAGCTATGAAAAGCAGCCAGTCAGAGTGGATGTCTTCGACGGCAGCGGGAAACCCGTGGCCATTGAAAACTTCCAGCGAGGCTATTTCGCAGGGGCTCGCGTCCTGCCGGATCGCACGGCGACCTACTTCGTCCGAGTCACGGTAGGCGACCCCAAAAAGCAGAAGAAACAAACCATCGACTGGAGCTTAGTTTACGGCTATCGTTAGTGTCGTGACGCCTTTGCCCATGCAGATCTCGCAACCCCAACCTGAGCATCCAAGCGAGTCGGCTTCAGCCTCAGATGATTGCCCGGCTTCTCACGAAAATACGCCTACAGATCATCTGCGACATTTCGAAAGCGCCCACTTCTTGCAAAGCCTTTTTGCAAACAGATCTGATCTGTTTTCCTTCACAAGCGAGACTCTAGGTATCACCATCACAAGCCGGGACGGCTGGATTAGACTGCGCGGAGAAGAGGAACAAGTCCGCGCTGCGGTTCGTCTTCTTGATGACCTAGAAAAGTCCCGCCGTGCCGGGGAGGAAATCACACCACACAGCTTCCGGTATTCCCTACGTTACCACAGCGAAACTATGAAAGCTCTTCAGACAGATACGGCTAAATCAACGTCATCGCCTGCAGGTGAGCCCCTAAACGAGTTGGTCAAAACCAAGCTTCTGGCTGGAGGCACTAAACCTCCAGTGACCCCTCGGACAAGCACTCAGCGCGCCTACATTGAGGCACTGCAGTCTCACGACGTAAGCTTCGGTATCGGTCCCGCCGGCACGGGAAAAACCTATCTCGCCATGGCCTTTGCCCTCGACCTCTTGAAAAATCGTGAGGTTGACCGCATTTTACTTACGCGACCCGCTGTAGAAGCTGGAGAAGCACTCGGATTCCTTCCAGGGGCTCTCGAAGAAAAAGTGCTCCCCTATCTGCGCCCGCTCTACGACGCGATGAATGACATGCTGGATGGCAGCGAGGCCGTCCGATTTGTAGAGAAAAACCTCATAGAAATCGCCCCACTCGCCTATATGCGAGGTCGCACGCTGAACCGTGCCTGTGTCATTCTAGACGAAGCGCAGAACGCGAGTCGCGAACAGATGTTCATGTTTCTGACCCGGCTAGGAGAAGGTTCCAAGTGCATTGTCACAGGGGATCCATCGCAGATCGACTTGCGACCGAAAAGCCGATCCGGCCTACTCGAAGCGATGCGTCTACTTGCGCATGTCGAGGGCATTTCCTTCACACAATTCGAAGCGGTGGATGTCGTTAGGCACCCAGTTGTGGCCCGCATTATCGATGCCTACGAAGCACGATCTGAGGAAACCGTGAGCCAACCGGGTGAATGACGTCAGCCTCAAAGCCGATAAGGCTCAGGAACAAATGATACGTCTGTAGATTCCGCAATCGCAATCCGAATCTGCTCCTGCAGAATTTCAACAGGAATGGGATTTTGATAATCTTCCAAATTGGCCATCAGCGCAT